>DASXOZ010000041.1 GCA_036493895.1 Candidatus Binatia bacterium
AACCGAGCGCGCGACTTCGGCAAGATTGACGACCTCTTTCTCGATGCGGTGGTTGCCGGCGCGCGACAGCATCAGAAGGTCCTCGATGATGCGGTCCATGCGTCCGGCAGCGCGCTGGATGCGAAGCAGCAGGTCGCGCTCGTCCTCCTCGAGCCGCTCGCCCACGTCTTCGACCAGCGTGTCGGTGAACCCGTGGAGCGCGCGCAGCGGGGCTCTCAGGTCGTGCGAGACCGAATAGCTGAACGTTTCGAGCTCGCCGACGGCGGCCTCCAGCTCTTCGGTCCTCTGGTGTACTTTCGCTTCGAGCTCGGCATTGAGGCTCTGCAGCGCCTCTTCGGCGCGCATGCGGCGCGAGATGTCCCTTTCGATCATCGAGACGCCGATGATCGCGCCGTTCTCGTCGAGAATCGGCGAGAAACTGGCCGATACGTCGAACAGCGTGCCGTCGCTGCGAACCCTCACCGATTCGACCTCGTCGACGCGCTCTCCGCGCGCGACCCGCTCGAGCAGCTCGCCTACCTCGGCCTCCTGCTCCGACGGCAGCAGGCACGTGGACGGCCTGCCGATCACGTCGGCCCGTGCGTGGCCGTACACGTTGGTCGCGCCGGTATTCCAGCTCACGATCGTGCCGTTGAGCGATTGGCCGATGATCGCGTCGGCCGACGATTCGACGATCGAGGCAAGGTATCCCGAGCGAAGCTCGGCGCGGCGGCGCTCGGCGATCTCGCGGTGAAGCTGCGCGTTGACCAGGCGCATCTCGTTGTGGTTGCGCTGGGGCACCGAGTTTTCGGCGACGACGGCCTGCTCGGCAAGCGTCGCGCGGGCGGCATCGCGCTGGCGAAGAAAGACGACCATCATTCCGATGGTGCCGACGACGATCAGGCGCCCGAGCGCCGCAACCCAGATCGGGTCGGGCGCAGGTCCGGTGTGGCCAAGAAGCGGCGCCGCGAGCACCAGCGTTGCCACCGATGAGGCCGCGACAGCGGCGGCCCTTCCGCCGGCCATCGTCTGCGCGAGGATCACGACGAGCAGGTACGGCAGCCCGAAGAAGATGCGGTCCGGCGCGTGAAGATCGAGGTAAAAAAGGAATCCCGACAGGGCAAGCGGCAGCAGCAGCGCCAGGGCCTGCCCCGACGAGCTCCGCGATCTCCAATCGAAACCGATGCTGGCGTTCACGGGTTCCCCCACCTTGCGGCTGTCCACTTCAACCCTCGACCGGACCCTCGAATCGGACCCTCGCTCGACTCTGGTCCCTATCGTTGCGGTTCGGGCAGCGGCCGAGAACGGGCGCGCGCCGACCGCCACCACGCCACGGGCCGGCCAACCGCCGTTACGCGGTGTCCAGGGGCAACTCCGCGAGTTCGGTTTTAGCCCTGCAGGCGCCGCGCTAGCAACGCCCTTGCAAGAAAAGATCCGGGGTCAGGCGGCGGTTCCGGGCGGAGTCCGGCTCTCGAAGCGGCCCTCGAGGTACGCCGCGATCCTGCCGCCCTCCGGAAGCTGGAAGGACTTGGTCGTCAGGTACTCCTCGAGGCCAAAGGTACCCAGCTCACATCCGATTCCGGACTGCTTGATGCCGCGGAAAGGCGCAATCGTATTGAAGGTGCCCCCGTTGATGTCGATGCCGCCGGTGTCGATTCGGCGGCCGACGCGCATGGCCCTGTCCACATTGCCGGACCAGATCGCGCCGCCCAGCCCGAAGATCGTTCCGTTGGCGATACGGATGGCGTCTTCTTCGTCGTCGTACGGCAGGATCGTCAGCACCGGACCGAAGATCTCCTCCTGGGCAATGGTCATGTCGGGCCGGACGTTGCCGAACACCGTCGGGCGCACGAAGAATCCCCGGTCCAGCCCTTCGGGACGATCCAGCCCGCCGGCCACCAGCGTCGCGCCCTCTTCGATGCCGCGCCGGATGTACTCGCGGACGCTGTCGTACTGGTGGCGGCTCACCTGTGGCCCCATCCGGGTGGTACCCGGAGCGGGCGCGACGCGAGGGTCACCGGCGATGATCACGTTCTCGGCGACGTCTTTCGCGATGCGGCAGGCCTCCTCGTGCATCGAGCGCGGCACCAGCATCCGTGTCCACGCGGCGCACGTCTGGCCGGCGTTCGTGTAGGCGTGGAAAACGCCGGCGCGGATCACCGACGGATCGGCGTCGTCGAGAATCACGTTGGCGGCCTTGCCACCGAGCTCCAGCGATACGTCCTTGATGGTCTTCGCAGCGACGGCCATGATTCGCCGGCCGACGTCCGTGCTTCCGGTGAGCGAGACCATGTCGATCATCGGATGGCCCGCCATCGCTTCGCCGATCTCGCTGCCCTTTCCCGAAAGGAAGTTGAACACGCCATGCGGCAGGTGATGCCCGGCGATTTCCGCGAACAGGAAACAGCTGAGCGCCACTTCGCAGCTCGGCTTGACGACGACGGTGCAGCCGGCCGCCAGCGCCGGGCCCACCTTCGCCGTGATCTGATGGATCGGGTAGTTCCACGGCGTAATCGCCGCAACGACGCCTTTCGGCTCGCGCACGACCACCGAGTTGCCGATGCGCTGCTCGAACTCGAAACCGCCGTCGATGAGCAGCTTTGCGTAGAATCGGATCGTCGAAGCCGGAAATCCGACCATGTACTGGGCGGTCATCGCTGCCGGCGAGCCCAGCTCCTCGACGATGACGTCTCCGAGCTCGGCAGCGCGAGCGTCCATTTCGTCGGCGATCGCCGCAAGGCAGCGGCCGCGCTCGGCCGCAGGCGTGAGCTTCCAGGCGAGCAGCGCCGCGCGGGCGGCAGCCACGGCCGCGTCGACGTCCTGCAGGTCGGCCCGGGGGATGCGCCCGCAGACCTGCTCGGTGGTCGGGTTGACCACGTCGAAGCTTCCGCTGCCGTGGGGCAGGACCCACCGTCCGTCGATCAGGATCTTGTCGAACATGTGCATGCTGGGCGGTCTCCGTTTGCGCTATGAGCGGCGCACTCCGTGCGCCGCTGGCCGGGCGCTATCCGGGCGACTGATTGCCAGAGTCCGGGCCGCGACGCCACAACCGCCGACTCTGGTGATACGGCCCGCAAGGTGCCGCGGCCGACGCCGGCGCTTCGACCCACGTTCCGGACGCGGCCAGACTGCTGTTGTGAAGCCGCGACAAATGCGGCTGCACCCGCACCTGAATCCTGCTATCGGTGCCGCGGGAGGACCGGGGGGAAATGGTCACGGCACGTTCTTACTGGGTCGCCTGCCGGGTCGCCGGCTTGGCCGCGTGCTTGGCCGCGCCCCTCGTCGCGGCGGGCGCGGCACCTGCCCTTGCTCTGCCGGACCTCGTTCCGGAAATCTCGGATATCCGCGTCGATGTTCGCGACGTGCTGAAGGGCGACGTCACCGAAGGTTGCGCCGAGGGTCAATACGCGCAGCGCCTCGTCGATTTCTCGCTGCTCACCCGCAACATCGGCCCCGACGACCTCATTCTCGGCAACCCGGGATGCCCCAACTGCACCCTCAATCCCGGCGCGCCGTGCATCAACCCGCTGTTCGTCTGCGGCACGGCCCACGGCCACGCGCATTTCGATTCGTTCGCGAAGACGGAAATCCTCGATTCGACGGGCACCGTCGTCGCCACCGGTCACAAGTACGGCTTTTGCCTGCTCGACCTCGAGTGCACCGACCCTCACTACAGCTGCTCCTACCAGGGCATCACTTCCGGCTGCGCCGACGTCTACAGCGCGGGGCTGCCGTGCCAGTACGTCGACATCACCGATGAGAATCTTGCCGACGGTGTCTACACGCTGCGAGTGACGATCGATCCGGACAACGTCATCCAGGAGGCCGACGAGACGAACAACGTCGTGGAGGCGCAGTTCACCGTCGGCGAGACGCCGCGCGTCTGTCCTCTCTACTCGGCCACCGACGTTCCGCAGGACATTCCCGACCTCGGCTCCGTCCAGTCGAGCATCCATGTTCCGGACCTCGGACCCGTCTCGTCGGTGCGCGTGCGAATGAACGGCACGCACACGTACGTCAGCGATCTCGATGCGACGCTGACGAGTCCCGCCACCACGACGCGCACGCTGTTCTCGGACAAGTGCGGCAGCGACGATAACTTCGACCTCTACCTCGGCGATGACGCCGTCGACCCGTTCATTTGCCCTGCCACAGATGCTTCGGCGCTGAGGCCGCCCGACCAGAGCATGTCGGCGTTCGACGGCGAAGCCAGCGGCGGCGACTGGACTCTGAAAGTTGCTGATACCGCGCCCAACGACACCGGCGTGCTCGACGCGTGGGGCGTCGAAGTCTGTGCCCAGTGCGGCAACGGGGCGCTCGATCCGGGAGAGGCCTGCGACGACGGCAACCAGCTCGACGGCGACTGCTGCTCGGCCGATTGCCACACCGCGGCATCCGACGGCACGAGCTGTGAAGACGGCAATCTTTGCACCACGTCGGAGACCTGCTCGTCAGGCCAGTGCGTTCCGCACGCGGACGTGCAGTGCGACCCGTGCCTCATCTGCGACCAGGACCGCGGCTGCATCGTTCCCGATCTCATCTATCCGTGCCAGCAGCCGGCGACCGGCAATTCCCTGATCCGCATTCGCCACGACGATTCGGACACCGACCGTGACCAGGTCCTGTGGAAGTGGAGGAGCATCACACCGGTGGAGCTCGACGAGTTCGGAGCACCGGACATCGTCACGAACATCTCGCTCTGTGTCTACGACGGCGGCAAGCTGCTGATGAGCTCGACGATCCCCGCGGCGCAGGCCTGCGACGGAGCGCCTTGCTGGAACCGAGAGGAGCACGAGGCGTTTTTCAACGATCCCTCGGGTCAGTTCGGCGGCCTGACGGCCATCAAGATCAAGGAAGGAGCCAACGGCACGATCCAGCTTCGCGGCCGCGGCGGCGGGCTCGGCCTGACGTCGCTCTACCCTTCGCTGCCGACGACAGTACGCATGCGCCGCAACGACGGAACTCCGTGCTGGGAAGCCAACTTCGACTCGACGCTGATCAGTTCCGGCACCCAGTTCAAAGCCCGCAGCCGCTAGCAGGTTGCGGAAAAACTCCGGACCGAGGCCCGTGCGTCGATTGCGCGCGACACCAAGGCGCGAAAACGCCGCTGTAGCTGCATCCTACAGCAAGTTTTCGCAACGCCGGTGTCGCGTGCAAGCGGCGTGCGGGCCGACGGGAGGGGTTTTCCGCAGCCTGCTAGTATGGGTTGAGGACAGAGTTTGGGGACAGGCACCACACGCCGGTGCTTGTCCCCGTTCCTACTGGCAGTATGCGCTCGAGGTATCGACGCTGCAGTCCAGCGTGTCGCTGACTCCGCACTGGCCGGCGTCGCCGGCCGCCGACGTCGCGCCGAGCACCATCGTCACGCGAAGCGGACCCACGGGCGCCGCGATGGTCGAGCGCTTGGTGCGGATCTGGAACGGCACGTCGGTCGCGCTCCCCTTGCGGTACTGGATCCGCGACAAGCCGTTGGCAGAGCCGGGCGTGCAGGTCGGCGCGCCGAGGGCTCCGCTGCGGTTGCCGTACTGGACCTTGCTCGAGGTGGTCTTCCACGCATCGCGCGCGTTGCAGGCCGCATCGCCGCTGCCGGGCACCGGCGTCGTCGCGGCAGTCAGGTCGAAGATCGCTGCATCGCCTGAGCCGGTGTCCTCGACGAGGATCTGCGCCCCGGCATCGAGAGTCGCCGGAGCACCGGCGGCAAACACGAGGCTTCCACGCAGCGTCATCATCTGTCCGCCGGCGCCGCGGTCCAGGTGCTGGATCGATACGGAAGCATCGGTGACGAAAGCCGGCTTCGTGCACAGCGCGGTATCGGCGGGCGTGCACGTCGGCGCCCCGACTTTCTCCGGCGCCCACCAATTGCCGGACATCACGATCATCGACAGAAGCTTGAGACTGTTCTCGTAGTAGTGCTCCGCACCGATCGGCGTGCCGGCCACGTAGTCCCACGCGTCGTTGAGCCAGGCCTGGTTGGCCGAGTTGACGACCGCACCCGCCGCGAACGGCGCGGCAAAGGCCTGCGAGCTGTAGTCGGTGTTGGGAATGACGTCGCCGCCCAGCTTGTATCCCGCGGTGATCCCCGTCGGGTCGTTGCCGGTCTTCGCCCGGATGAAAGCATTGATCGGATCGAGCGCCGTCTTTGCACGCGCATCGCCATTGGTGACGAAATCCGTGGCCAGGCGCCACGGAACGCGGCACGCGTTGTACGAATACATCCCGTCGGTGTCGGCTTCGAGAAAATTCGGCGGCGACGGTGCAGGAGCAGTCGCCGGGCTGACGATGAAGTCGGGCACGAGGCCCACGCCAGGGCTGTAGTTCGTCTGGAGCGACGAGACGATGCCGTACAAGCTGTCGCGAAGGTGGGTCCACGCTGCCGACCCGCTCGCGGTCGCGAACGATGCGAAGTGGTCCACCATGAAATCCGACGAGCGCGTCGAATTGTCGTAGGGCGGGCTTCCCGGCGTCACCCAGTCGCCGAGCAGCGTGAACGAGTGCGCCGCGTCGACCTCACCGTCGAGGATGTCGGCCATCACCGCGCCGGCTTCGCTCCTGTAGTCGATCCGCCCGCAGCTGCCCCACTGCTTGTCGGCAAGAAGCAGCGCGAAGGCGACGTCCAGATCGCCGTCGGTCGCGCTGTCCTGGCCGTCGAAGTCACTGCACATCTTGTTCTGGTTCCACGCCATCAGGTGCGTGTGCGTCTCGGTCGGATGCTCGAGGAAGTAGATGTACATCCCGTCGAACAGCGACTGGGCGTCGGGGTCGTGGCCGGCCATCAGCGCGAGCAGCATCATTCCGTAGCCGTGTCCTTCGGAAACAGTGAGGTTGCCGGAGTTGACGCTGGTCAGCACGACATAACGGCCGCTGCCGCAGGCCTCGGCGAGGTAGACCGATTTCCACTGGTCGTAGAAAGCGCCGACCGCCTGGTCGAGAGCCGACTGCGAGACGTGGTTCGGCCGGATGCTGCCTGCCGCGTACGTCATCGGATGAGAGCCAAAAGGCCGATTGACGTCGGCAAGCGACGGCGCGGCGGATAACCACACCGCGGCCGCGGCGACGACGGCAATCGCTGAACTGATGACCCGTGGCGTGGACATAGGCTTCCCCCCGAAGAAGACCTTCGACTTGAAGGGAATCTGCCGCCGCCGGCGGCTTCCGTCAATACTTTTGTTCGAAGTTCGCTCGGGCGCTGGCGACGATCAGTGGTCGTGGCCGGCCGGACGGCGGGCAAGTGCGTCGCAATGCGCTGCGAACTCCTGGGCGCTGAGCAGCCGCTTTTCGACGAGAAGCCGTTCGAGCGCTTCCTGCCAGCAGTGGTAGTACGACCAGCTCGAAGGATCCTGGCCGCTGCTCTCCCACTCGCCGATCTCTTCGATGAGGAGCCGGCGGAATTCGTCCCATTCGAACAGTCCTGCGCGATGGAGCGAGATCGTGACGCCGAAAATGCGGCTCTCCCACGGAGCATTGAATACGAACTCGCCGTTGCTGCGAGGCGGCGCTGCGCGGCCGTCGCCACCGGGAAAATCGAGCGAGAGGTCGCTCATCTGGTTTTCTGCACGGCGGCAGTGCCGATCATCGCGTCGCGCGTCACCAGTGTCGCGAGCTGTTCGCGGTTCATCGACTCGCTGCCGGGCGGACGCTCGGGCAGAACGAGATAGCGTACTTCGGCACTGCTGTCCCAGACGCGGATCTCGGTGCTTTCGGGAAGATCGAGTCCCATTTCGCGCAGCAGCTTGCGCGGCTCGCGCACGATTCGCGACCGGTACGCCGGCGACTTGTACCAGCTCGGCGGCAGGCCGAGCAGCGCCCACGGGTAACAGGAGCACAGCGTACAGACGACGACGTTGTGCACGCCTGGGCCATTCTCGACGACCACGACGTGCGAAGCTTCCGGTCCGCCGTATCCCATTTCGGCGATCGCCGAGCTCGCATCCTGAAGCAGCCGCGCCTTGAACTGAGGATCGATCCAGGCCCTTGCGACCACCGTTGCACCATTGAGCGGCCCGACATCCTTTTCGTAGTAACGGATGATCTCGTCGACCTTGGCGGGATCGACGAGGCCTTTTTCCGTCAACAGCGATTCGATCGCTTCAACGCGAAGCGCGATGTCGGAGGGGTCGGGATGATCGTGGTCGTGGCCGGACATGTCAGCCCCTTTCTTCGAGATACGGTTCGAACAGGTCGATGTGCACGACCGTGTTCGCCTCGGCCGCATCGCCCCAAAGCTCGGCGGCATCGAAACGCACTGTGTAGAGGTATTGAGGGTTTTCGCCGCGGTGATGCGCGTGATCGTCGGGGTAGACCATCGCCGGATGCACGTGGGCGATGACTCCGCGCCGGCAGCGCCCGTAGCCGGGCAGCCGCGTGTGGCCGGCAGGCTGATGGTTTCGCGTGACGACGGCCTGCCCGGCCTCGAACTTCGGCCGGCGCTCGATGCTGCGGACGTAGGTTGGCGTCTCCGGCTTCCAGCCGCTCGTCGGACTCGCGTGGCTTTCCGCAGGCACAACGGCATTCATTCGCTGTTCGATCTCGGGCTCCGTCACGACTCCGGCGCCGATCAGCCCTCGCTCGAGCGCCGCAAGCCATCGTCCGAAATACCCGTTGCGCAGATACGCGACCGGATCGAGACGCTCGATCGAATGGCGCCCGGCATCGATGTTGCCGCCGCCCAGGCTCTGGACGACTGCGAACACCCGTGCCTCCCAGCGTTCGTGGAAGACCGGCTCGTCGCGTTCGACTTCGACTTTTCCGAAGCCGTGCATGCCACCCATGTCGTGAATGCCGTTCATGGTTGGTGCCAGCTAGTCCAGATTTTCCGGGTCGGCGCAAATCTCGCGGCCGGATGCTGATGGCCCGCAATGCGTCGGCTGCGATTCCCGTGGAAACCCGGAACCGCGCCGAGTTTGCTTCAGGAGCTGAGCATGATGTCGAGCGCGTCCACTTCGTAGGGACGCGACGACGATCGTATGACGACGTACGAATGATGGTGACCCTTGATTCTCCGGGCTGGAACCAGCTTTGGGAATGGTCCCGGGACGTCGAGGGAGCTTCGCGCTACGCCAGCCGCCTGACTCCGGCTACCAGAGGAACTCCCACATGCGGACCGACTCCTTGAAGCCGGCCAGTACCGGCTGACCCAGTTCGGCAAACAGAAAATCCTTGCCGGCAACCAGCTGTCGCACGACGTCGGCGACGAGCACCTGGCCTCCTGCCGCCTGATCCGCGATCCTGGCAGCGAGGATGACCGCGGTCCTTGCCGCCGTGAGCCCGGAGCGCGTCCCGCGTCATCCCGTCGTAGAAACGCAGGACTTCACGACCACGTTCATCGCCGAGTCGCTGCATCATCGCGGTATGACCGGCAACGTCGGTAAAGACCACGGTGCGAAAAGCACCGGCAGCGGCCTCGAGGATCGGCGCAGCGACCGGAGCGTGGACGGTTCCGCCGAGGAACTCCTCCACGGCGCGGATGCTGTCGTCACTGCTGCGAACCGAGACGAGTCGAGCATCGCGCAGGCCCGCCATCAGATCCCGCGCGAGGTCGGCGCGGATGATGTGGGAAGAGCTTACCCATGAGCAGACGAGCGCAGGAGCAGAGATTTCGGGGAGAAGCGGAGTCAAATCGATCCCCGTTTCTGCCTCCACCATGGCGAGGAAGTCCTCCTGACGCTGGCAAGCGCGAAAGTGCATCCCGGCCTCCGTTGCATCTTTCGTCCAGCCGAATCTCATCAGCATCATCGCATCCGTTCCGAGTTGCCAGTCGATCTTCATGAGCTCGACCAGGGCCTTCAGACGCGGGGAGTCCCAGTCTCCGTGACCACGAACCCAGCTATCCGTCAGCACGAGGTGCGACACACGGTCGGGATAGCGAGCCGAGAATGCGATGGCCAGAAGTCCAACCTGCGAGGTAGCGTCGATGGCGAAACGCTCCAGCCCCAGACGATCAACTACCGTCGTGATGTCGCGCATGCGGGCGTCGAGCGAACAATCCACCACATCACGGTCAGACAGCCCGCTGCGTCGCAGGTCGAGCCGAACCACCCGCCGGTTGCGCGCCAACTGTTGCATCGCTCCCGCGTCGTATAGCTCGCGGCCGAGCCGCCACTCGGCCTCGACGTGGCTGAGCATCGCCGGTCGGAGCACGACGAGAGGAACGCCGTCACCTTCCCCGAACGCGGAAAATGCGATGCGAACGCCATCGGTTGTCGTGACGTACTGGATTCTCGGGGTCACGGGCTCCCCATATCCCAGCGAATCAGGGTGTTCCATGCCGCGCGGATTGGCGAGCGGCGCGCTTCGGGCTAGTAGCGAGCGGTGCCCCCTGGCGAAGTCGCGGGAGGGAGCGCCGTGGCGGCGAGAAACAATTCGTCGTTAGAACTGCTCCGGCTCTGAGACACCGAGGTCGCGGCAGATCTTCTTCGCGAGTGCGTTCCCGATTTCATTGTGACGCGGAATCGAGCTTCGCTTGCCCGTAATCCGATTGTGCCACCACGAATGCCTTGCGCCCTCTCGCACGAGCTCGCAGCCGTGCGACTGCAGATGCCGCAGCAGATCGCGGCGCTTCATACCGCGATAGGCAGCTCTTCGTATCCGATTCCGGCAGCGTTGCGAGCTTCGTCCCGGTTAAATTCGATGGCTTCCGCGAGAGTGACTCGTAAGCTTTCCAATAACTCTTCACGCGTCGCCTCCTGACAGTTGACGCCTGGAACCTCTTCGATCCAGCCGATCCACCATCCGGCGTCCTGCTTTACTACCGCGGTATAGGTATGCGCCATTGCCCGACCTCGGGATCACGGTACCAGCACCCGGCGCAGCTTCACAACCCCGGGGCAGACGCTATGACAATGTAGGAATGATGGTGACCCTTACTACTCCGACTTGGAACCAGCATTTCTTCTGGCTCCGCGAGGTGGAGAGTCTCCGCAGGGCTGCTGCAGCCTGAACAGCAGCATAGGGAAGCAGGGGTCTCCGAGAAAGATCCCCGACCTGAGTCGAACCGGGGCAGCTTGGGCTTAGGGGCGCCCGCAAATGAGAGGACGTCCGGCACTCCCAGTTCCGAACAGTCCGGCCATATGGTCAATCGCGCAGTACGCCTCGTTGTTCTCCTCAAGGGCGTGACGAACCTTCTCGATAAGTAGATTCGCTTCTGAACTACCGAGTACGACCTCGTAGACGCGCCTGACCGGCAGTCGGACGGCCATCAGCACTCGAAGTTGCATCTCATCATCTCCTTTCTTGGATGCGGTCTTCCGCTCCTCGCTGACGGTTGGCAGCGAGCCCAGACTCGAAACCAGAGCGGTGACTTGGTCGGCGGAAACGGCGGCTGTCCTCAAAAAGCGTTCACTCACAGGCCGCTGAAACATCTCAAACGCGTGAACGTCGGGAGATTCTTTCTCCGCGTGATAGAGCACACTACTGATCGGTCTCGTGACTGGCCCTTCGTAGCGCAGCATCATCTGAAATGAGTCGCGCTGGGTCGAAGCGAGTGAACGGAACTCGTCGTAGGGCGCTCGCGTCTGACCGGCGGCAATCGTAACGAGCGCAGTGAAAGAGAGAAGAACGAGGATGGCTGAAACCCGAACGAGCAAGGCTCGACCTATCCGTGAAGTGCGAAAAGGAAGATCAGTACCGCCTATCCAGATTGACGGGCGAGATGCCACAGCTAGGAAGTAGCTGAGCGCCGACCTCGATTCCAGGCCGGAATGGTGGTGACCCTTGCTACTCCGACTTGGAACCAGTTTCTGAACTGGCTGTGGGAATTGGAGGCGGTGCGGGCTTCGGCCGCGGCCGTTCATGGCGTCAGGACGTCAGGACGTCAGCCGTCAGACCTGTATCGCGTAGAATCTGACGGAGTAGTCCACGACCCAGCGTCTTGCCAGAGTGGACCGGCACGGTAGTCCGACGTCCGTCCGCATGCCGAAGAACCAGGTGGCTACCACTCTGCCGAACGGACTCGAAACCGTGGCGACGAAGGATGGCAAGTAGTTCCCTGGCCGTGACGGCAGGGAGGCGCGGGCTCATACCGCGACTCGGACCTTTGTCGCACCAACCTCATCGTAGATAGGCTCACCTGTCTCGATGCGGTCCTGCACGTGCAGCCGAATCGCATCGGCGATCAACGCGCGGGCTTCCTCCTCCGTCTCCCCTTCCGTGTAGCAGCCCTGAAGGCCGGGGCAGATGGCAAGGTATCGGCCATCCTCATCGCGCTCGATCACGACGGTGAATTCGTACTCGGTCATCGGGGCACGGTAGCAGGTGTCCGCGGAGCGGCACAACCCGGCCCGGAGAAGCTATGACAACGTAGGAATGTTGGTGACCCCAATGGGAATCGAACCCATGTTTTCGACGTGAGAGGCCGACGTCCTGGACCGCTAGACGATGGGGCCGCGGTGCTGCGTGGGCAGCCCGCAGTGTTTATTCGGCGCTGGGCAGCGGGTCAACCACCGGCCCCGAAAGCGGCAGGCCGCGTGAACAGCGCGTCGCAAAACGCGGCAGCAGCCGCAGCAGCCGCGATCACCGCCCGAGAATCTGCCTCGCGATGATCTCCTTCATGATCTCCGACGATCCGGCCAGGATGCGGTTGATCCTCTCGTCCTGGTACATGCGGCAGATCGGGTATTCGTCCATGTACCCTGCCCCGCCGTGCAGTTGCAGGCAGACGTCCACCGTGCGGCCGGCGAGCTCGCTGGAGAAGAGTTTGATGCGTGCGGCGTCCTCGGACGTCAGCTTGCCTTCGTTGTGCACCTGCACCGCGCGGTCGACGTAGGCCTGCGCAATGTCGATCTCGGCATCGAGCTCGGCCAGCTTGAAGCGCGTGTTCTGGAACTTGCCGAGCGGCTTGCCGAACACCTTGCGCTGCGAAACGAACTCCTTGGTCACGTGCATCGCCATCTGGCATCCGACGACGTTGCCGACTGCGGCAATCAGGCGCTCCTCGGCCAGGCCCTGCATCAGCATGAAGAAGCCGCCCTCGGCAGGCCCGAGCACGTTGGCCTCCGGAATGCGCACGTTCTCGAAGAACAGCTCGGCGGTGTCCTGGGCCTTCAGGCCCATTTTCTCGAGGTTACGCCCGCGCACGAAGCCGGGCATCCCGCGCTCGACGAGGAACAGGCCCATGGCGTGCGTCGCGTTCGGATCGGTTTTCGCCGCGACGATCACGACGTCCGAGAGGATGCCGTTGGAGATGTAGGTCTTCTGCCCGTTGAGGATCCAGTCGTCCCCGTCGCGCACCGCCGTCGAACGCATGCCCGCGAGATCGCTGCCCGCATCGGGCTCGGTCATCGCGATCGCGAGGATCGACTCTCCGGAGATGAAGCGCGGGAGAAAACGCGCCTTCTGCTCATCGGTGCCGAAGTTGCCGATGTACGGCGCCACGAGGCGGCTGTGCAGCGTGTTGAAGAAGCAGGGATCGCCGTGCCAGGCGTTCTCCTCGATGAGAATCTGCTCGTAGCGGAAGTCCGACAGCCCAAGCCCGCCGTACTCTTCCGGAACCCACATGCACAGCAGGCCCGCGCCGCCGGCCTTGCGGTAAGCGTCGCGGTCAACGATGCCGGCCTCGCGCCAGGTCTCCTTGTGCGGGCCGATCTCGCGCTTGAAGAATTCGCGAGCCGACTGGCGGAACATCGTCTGCTCTTCGGTAAACGGAAGTCTCTCCATGTTTCCCTCGATCGATCGGCAGCACACCGTGCGCAAGGCGCGACGGCGGCGGGGGCCTCGTAGCACGATCTTGCAAAAAGTTCCCAACCGCTGCAGCATCCCGCTCGCCGCTGCGGGCCGGTGCCGTGGCAGCTCGCGGAAATGGGCCGGACCCGCTTACTGGCAATCGCAACGGCTGCTGCGGCCGCGATCGTTTCCTGCCTGCCGCGCGGCGGCAGCCCGCATCCCAATATCCTGCTGATCTCGATCGACACTCTTCGCGCCGACCATCTCGGCTGCTACGGCTACCCGGTCCCGACCACCCCGAACATCGACGCGTTCGCCAAAGCGAGCGCGGTCCTGTTCCGCACAGCGGTAGCCGCCGCGCCCTCGACGCTGCCGTCGCACTCCTCGATGTTCACTTCGCTGCTGCCGGAGCACCACGGCGCGTTTTTCACGCGCGACAAGCCGCTTCCGGCCGACCGGCGCACCATCGCCACCATCCTCAAGGGCTACGGATACCGGACCGCGTCGGTCAACGACGGCGGCCAGATGGACGCGAGGTACGGCGTCGCGCAGGGTTTCGACGAGTACAAGACGCTTCCGGGCACGGCCGACGCTGCGAAGTTCTCGCGCACCGTTTCCGAGGCCTTTGCGTGGCTCGATGCCAACAGCCGCTCCGGACCCTGGTTTCTTTTCCTGCACAGCTACGAGACGCACCACCCGTACACACCCGAGCGGCGCTATCTCGATGCGGTCGGCGACCGCTACGACGGGCCGCTGCCCGATGCCATCTCGACGGCCATCCTCGAGAACATCAATGACCACAAGCTCGTCGGGATGACGGACGCCGACAAGCGCCATATCATCGCGTGCTACGACGCCGAGATCCGCTCGATGGACGAGTCCTTCGGCGTTCTCGTCGACGGCCTGAAAAAGCGCGGACTGTTCGACGACACGCTCATCGTCTTCACGTCCGACCACGGCGAAGAGCTCGGCGAACACACGCGTATGGGGTGGCACTCGCACGCGCTGTGGGATCCGATCCTGCTTGTCCCGCTGATCGTCGCCCTTCCCGATCGCGCAAGTGCCGGCCACACGATCGGCGACCAGGCGCGGGAGATCGACATCCTCCCGACCGTTCTCGATGTCATCGGCGCAAAGCCGGAGCCGCAGGCGGAGGGACGCTCTCTCATGGCACTGGTTCGCGGCCAGTCCGATGACGCGAGACCGGCAGTCAGCCAGCAGGACAGCACCGTCCCGCAGCTGCCGGCCACGCTGCGCGTCGATTCGCGCAAGCTCTACGTGCGGATCTCGCGGCCGTCGATGCTCTTCGATCTTGCCACCGATCCAGGAGAGCAGAACGACCTGAGTTCGGAGCGGAGCGCGGAAGCCGACTCGATGCAGGCGCGCATGGATTCCCTGTTCGCGGCCGCTCCTACCTCGGGCGGCGCCGGCTCGGCGGTTCCCGATCCGGCTCTTCGCGAGAAGCTTCGCTCCCTCGGCTATCTCGGCAGCGACGGAGCTCCGGCGGACGGCGCCGAGCATCCTGCGCACTGATCGGATTCTGCCGCCCGGCAGCGTCCAGCTTCGTCTTCTGCGACACGCCGGCAGGCCGCTCGGCAACGTTCGCCCGAGCGTCTGACAACCCTCTTCGTTCGTGCGATAGGCCACGGACTCTCCGAGCGACACGACCCGCGCGAGCGGCGCGCGTAGAACACCCGCGCGAGCGGCGCGGGTAGAACACCAGCGCGAGCGGCGCGGATGGAACACCAGCGCGAGCGGCGCGGATGGAAATGGAGGAGCACAGGCGATGCCGAACATCGACAGCAGTCCGGAATTCGTATCGCAGGTCTACGCGAAGATGCGCGAGCGCCTTGCAGTCGTCCGCGGACGCGTGACAAGGCCCCTGACGCTGGCCGACAAGATCATGCTCGGCCACCTCGACCGGCCGGCCGAGGCCGAGATCGAGCGCGGCAAGAGCTACGTCGAGCTCAGGCCCGACCGCGTCGCGATGCAGGACGCCACCGCGCAGATGGCGCTGCTGCAGTTCATGCAGGCCGGCCGCCCGCAGGTGGCGGTGCCGACCACCGTGCACTGCGATCACCTGATCCAGGCCCACCACGGGGCCGCCAGCGATACGAACCAGGCGCGCAGCGACAACGCCGAGGTCTACGACTTCCTCTCGTCGGTCTCGGCAAAGTACGGGATCGGCTTCTGGAAGCCGGGATCCGGGATCATCCACCAGGTCATCCTGGAGAACTACGCGTTCCCGGGCGGCCTGATGATCGGCACCGACTCGCACACGCCGAATGCCGGCGGGCTCGGAATGTGCGCTTCCGGCGTCGGCGGCGCCGACGCCGTCGACGTGATGGCAGGCTTTGCGTGGGAAGTGCTCCTGCCCCGCACCGTGGGCGTCAAGCTGACCGGCAAGCTCAACGGCTGGGCGGCGCCGAAGGACGTCATCCTGAAGCTGTGCGGCCTGCTGACGGTCAAGGGCGGAACCAACAAGATTATCGAGTACTTCGGGCCCGGAACTGCAAGTATTTCCTGCACTGGGAAAGGGACCATCTGCAACATGGGCGCCGAGCTCGGCGCCACCTGCTCGGTGTTCCCGTTCGACGACCGAATGGCGATCTATCTCCGGGCCACGAGCCGCGGCGCGCTGGCCGAGCTGGCCGAGGCCAACCGCGACCTCGTTACTGCCGACCCCGAGACCGCCGCCGATCCGGCCAGGTACTATGACGAAGTCGTCGAAATCGACCTCGCGACGCTCGAGCCTCACCTCGTGGGCCCTCACACACCGGATCTCGCGCGACCCATTTCGGAAGTGGCCGCGGCGGTGCGCGCCGAGGGCTACCCGGACCATCTCTCGGCAGCGCTGATCGGCAGCTGCACGAACTCTTCGTACGAGGACATCTCGCGCGTGGCGGCCATCGCCGAGCAGGCGGCGGCCCACGGCTACCGCGCCAAGTCGACGCTGCTCGTCAGCCCCGGCAGCGACATGATCTTCGAGACCATCGGCCGCGACGGGCAGATGGCATCGCTCGAGAAAGTCGGCGCTTCCGTGCTCGCCAACGCGTGCGGTCCCTGCATCGGACAGTGGAAGCGCGACGACGTCGCCAAGGGCGAGAAGAACTCGATCGTCACGTCGTTCAATCGCAACTTCCCCGGGCGCAACGACGCGAACCCGGAGACGCTGGCGTTCATCGCCAGCCCGGAGATCGTGCTCGCGCTCGGCCTTGCCGGCTCGTTGTCGTTCAACCCGATGCGCGATGCGCTCGGCAGCAACGGGACGAGCTTCAGGCTTTCGCCGCCGCCGCCGGCGCCCGAGGTGCCGGCCAACGGCTTTGCGACTGCGATGGGCGGCTACCAGGCCCCTGCGGCCGACGGTTCCAACGTCCAGATCAAGGTCAGGCCCGACAGCCCGCGGCTGGCGCTGCTCGAACCATTCGACCGGCCGAAGGCCGGGCAGTACCTGCGCATGCCGCTGCTGCTGAAGACCCAGGGCAAGACGACCACCGACCACATCTCGCCGGCCGGTCCGTGGCTGCGCTTTCGCGGGCACCTCGACAAGATCAGCGACAACATGTTCACCGGCGCGATCCGGGCCGGCACCGGCGAGCGCGGCACGACGCGCAATCCGCTGACGGGAGAGACCGGCCAGCCGACTCCGGCCGTTGCACGCGCGATCAAGGCAGCGGGTCGCAAGTGGATCGTCGTCGGTGACGAAAACTACGGCGAAGGGTCCAGTCGCGAACACGCGGCGATGAGCCCGCGCCACCTCGGCGCCGCCGTGGTGCTGACGCGAAGCTTCGCCCGTATCCACGAATCGAACCTGAAGAAGCAGGGAATCCTTCCGCTGACGTTCGTCGATACGGCCGACTGGGCCAAAGTGCGCGACGACGACGAGATCTCGGTGCCCGGCGCGCTGGAGATCCAGCCGGGCCGCGCGGTCGACGTGATCCTGCACCACAGCGACGGCCGCGACGAGAAGATCACCGCGAAACATTCCTGCAATGCCGAACAGATCGGCTGGATCAAGGCCGGCGGCGCGCTGAACCTGCTGAGGAAGTGAGGCTGGGGTCAGGCACCAGCGCCCAACGCACGGTCGTCGGCGCCCAGTTGTCGCGCGCTGGTGCCTGACCCCACTACAACGTGCCGGCTTCGGCGCCGTCGCAGGCGCTGCGGATGCGTGCGAGCACGCGGTCGCGACCGAGCACGTCGCAGAGCTCAAAGATGCCGGGGCTTGCCGTGCCGCCCGTCAGCGCGACGCGAAGCGGCTGCGCGATGCCGCCGAGCTTGATCCCCTCGCCTTCGCAGTAGGCACGCAGCTCGTTCTCGATCGAGGCTGCATCCCACGGCTCCAGCGTGCCCAGCTCGCCGGCCAGCTCGCGAAGACGGGCGCGTTCCGGCGCCCCGAGGAATTTCGCCACGGCCGCCGCGTCGTACTCGACCGACGCGCGGACCACCGGCCCGAGCGCCGCGCTGAGCTCGGCCAGCGTGCGCGCTCGCTCGCGCACGAGCGCTACCGCCTTTTCCATCCACGCCATATCGAAGCCGTCCACCGCATCGGCCGGCAGGAACGGGAGGACGTCGACCGCGAGCTCGGCCGCCGTCCTGTTCTTCATGTGCTGGGCATTGACCCAGGCGAACTTCTCGAGATCCCACGCTGCCGCTGCCTTGTGGATCGCTCCCGCATCGAAGGCCGCGACCAGCTCCTGCAGCGTGAAAATTTCCTGGTCACCGGACGACCAGCCGAGCCGTGCAAGATAATTGAGGGTGGCCTCGGGCAGGAACCCGAGATCGCGATACGCAAGCAGCGACGTTGCGCCGTGCCGTTTCGACAGGCGCGCGCGATCCTGTCCGACGATCAGCGGCATGTGGCCGTAGACGGGCGGCGTCGCGCCGAGCGCCTGGAAGATCTGCATCTGACGCGGCGTGTTCGTGATGTGATCTTCGCCGCGCAGCACGTGCGTGATCCCCATGTCGATGTCGTCGGCGACGTTGACCAGGTGAAAAACCGGAGAGCCGTCCGAGCGCACGAGCACGAAGTCGTCGAGCTCGCTGTGGTCGAAGACGATCTCGCCGCGAATGAGGTCGCGGACGATGGTCCGGCCATTCTCGGGCACGGCCAAACGGACGATCGCGCTCTGGCCTGCTTCGGGTTTGCGGTGAAGATGGCGGCAAGCCCGGTCATAGGCCGTGCTGCGGCCCGCTTCCTGGGCCACCTTGCGCCGCGCATCGAGATCCTCGGCGCTGCAGAAGCACCAGTACGCGGCACCCTTGGCAAGCAGCCCGTCGACGATTTCGCGGTAATACGCGCCGCGTCCGGACTGGAAGATCGGCCCGTCGTCCCACGTCAGGCCGAGCCACTGGAGCCCCTCGATGATCGCAGCGGTAAATTCGTCGGTCGATCGCTCTCGATCGGTGTCTTCGATCCGCAGAACGAAGCTGCCGCCGTGGTGCCTGGCGAACAGCCAGTTGAACAGCGCCGTACGCGCACCACCAATATGAAGATGCCCGGTCGGACTGGGAGCAAAACGCGTGCGGATTTCCGCCATCGGCGGAATCAACCACGCGCCTGCGCGCAAGGCAACGCGCTGCAGCGACGCGCGCGAGTCAGGAACGGGACGGCATCTCCACCAGCGCGACAGCCAGCGCCGCCACCGCGTTGCCTTCGCCAACGGGACCGAGTCCGTCGCTGCTCTTGGCCTTGACCGAAAGAGTCGCCGCGTCGATTCCGAGCACCGATGCCATCGCGCTTCGCATCGCAGCGAAATGCGGAGCGAGCGCGGGCTTCTCGAGCACGATCGTCACGTCGGCGCTGACGACTCTCGCGCCACTGGCCGCCAGTCGCGACGCGACCTCGCTCAGGAACGTGGCCGAGCTTGCGTCCTTCCATCGTGCGTCACTCGAGGGAAACAACAGCCCCATGTCCCCGAGTCCGGCCGCACCGAGAAGCGCATCGCACAGGGCATGAGCCGCAGCATCACCGTCGCTGTGGCCGAGGGCGCCGAGTTCGAACGGCACCTCGATGCAGCCGAGGCGCAGCGGCCGGCCCTCGACGAGACGGTGGATGTCGTACCCCTGCCCGATTCCCAGCATTCGATTCCTTCGCGCCCGAAAAATCCGGGACCGGTTCGGATCCGGCCCGCCGCCGCAGTCCCGGCAAGTCATCGCAGGGAGATCCGAATCTGTTCCGGATTTCCCCCATTCCGTCACAACCCCGTTTTGAGGCACCGGCGAGCATGGTAGCATCCCCGGGTCCGCGACTTCGAGCCTTCCGAAGCCGCCAGGTTGCTCATGGCGTCCGAGGATCTCATGCGCACCGCCGATCACGAGGCGGTGCTGGCGAGCCTGCTCGAAACGGTCGTGGCCTTCGGCCCGGACGGCGAGATCGTGTTCGTCAATCCGGCCGCCGAGTCCCTCCTCGGCCGCTCCCGCCGCGCGCTGGTCGGCCGCACCGCCACCGAAGTCTTCTCCGTCGCGCCGTGGGTCGCCTCCATGCTGCGCCGGCTCGGGCCCCAGCATCCCGTCGTCCGCGAAGCCGGCGAGCTGTCGATTGGCGGCACGTCGATCCCGATCTTCGCCGAAGCCGCGATGGTCGGCGAGCGCGACTCTGCGTCCTCGGGCGGCGCCGTGCTCGTGTTGTACGACACCTCCCGGCGCAGCGTCCTGCAACAGGAAACCGACCGCAAGCGGGTGGTCGAGCTGGATCGCCTGGCGGCGCAGTTTGCCCACGAGATCAATAATCCGCTGTCCGGGATCCGCGGAGCCGCGCAGCTTCTCGGCCGCAAGCTGGACGACCGGCCCGAGCTCGTCGAGTACACCGAGATGATCGTGCGCCAGGTGGACCGGCTGAGCGGGCTGGTCGAGGCGCTGATGGCGCTCGAAGCGCCCCTGCTGCGCAAGGAGCCGGTCAACGTCCACCGCATCCTGAACGAGCTGCTGCTGCTCGAGCGCAGCGCCGCGTTCCAGCGCGGCATCGTTTTCGAATCCGAATTCGACCCGAGCCTGCCCGAGGTCAACGGCGACCCCGCCAGGCTCGAACAGCTCTTCCTGAACATCCTTCGCAATGCCGTGGCCCACTGCCCCGCCAGCCTCGGCCGCATCCGCATCGCGACCAGGATGGAGCATTCGTATTACGTCGATCGCGAGTCGGGACGCGTTTCGTTCCTGACGGTGTCGATCGCCGACAACGGCCCGGGCCTGGACGAGGAAGCGCTGGAGCACATGTTCTCGCCGATGTTCTCGCGAAGGCCGGGCGGGCACGGCATGGGCCTTGCCATCGCCGGCGCGATCACGATGGCGCACGAAGGCCGCATCCGCGCAGCCAACGTCCCCGGCGGCGGCGCCATTTTCCACATCACGCTTCCACTGGCGCTCGTCGCGCCGACCAAGTCCCGCGAGAACGGCAAAGGAGAACACCGAGCGTGAACACGCTGAGAAATGGCACGGCGCTGGTCGTCGACGACGAAGCCGACGTGCGGCGCGTAATCGGCGATGCGCTCGCCGATGCGGGATGCAAGGTGCTGACGGCCGAAGACGCCGGCACGGCTCTCGAGATCCTCGACCGCGGCGGCATCGACGTCGCCTTCCTCGACATCAACCTCGGGCGTGCGAGCGGATTCGACATCCTCGACACCGTGCGGCGGCGCGGTGGCACCACCGACGTCGTCATCATCACCGGAAAAGCCTCGGTCGCCAATGCCATCGAGGCGACGCGGCGCGGCGCGTACGACTACGTGACCAAACCGTTCGACCTCGACCACCTGGTCGGGCTCACGCGGCGCATCCTCGAAAGCCGCGCCGCGACGCACACATTTCCGGAGACGCAGCCAAGCGACGAGCCACCTGCCAAATCGGAGATCGTCGGCCAGTCGGCCGCGATGCAGGAAGTCTACAAGATCATCGGGCGCATGGCCTCGAGCCCGACAACGGTGCTGATCCAGGGCGAAAGCGGCACCGGCAAGGAAGTGGTCGCACGCGCGATCCACGCGTACTCGACGCGCTCCGAAGGCCCCTTCGTCGCCGTCAACTGCTCGGCCATTCCCGCCGACCTGCTCGAAAGCGAGATGTTCGGACACGAGCGCGGCGCCTTCACCGGCGCCACCGACCGGCGCGTCGGGAAATTCGAGCAGGCCAAGGGCGGGACGCTGTTCCTCGACGAGATCAGCGACATGCCGCTCGTACTGCAGGCCAAGCTGCTTCGCGTGCTGCAGGAACGCGAGTTCTCGCGCGTCGGCGGACACGAGCTGCTGCCGGCCGACTGCCGCGTGATCGCCGCGACCAACCGCAGCCTGGAGACCGAGGTCGACGCCGGGCGCTTTCGCGAAGACCTCTATTTCCGCCTGAAAGTCGTCGTGATCGATCTTCCGCCGCTTCGCGAAAGGCGCCAGGACATTCCCGATCTCGTCCGTCACTTCCTCGAGCGCATCAACGCGCGCGAGCGCTTCAAGGTGAAAGGCGTTTCGGCCGATGCGATGTCGCTGCTGGTCGAGCAGCACTGGAAAGGCAACGTGCGCGAGCTCGAAAACGTGCTGCTGCGCGCAGCCGCGCTCGCACCCGACCGTGTGCTTGGCCCCTCGGATCTTCCGCTGCGCGCCGGACAGTCGGCCCCGGTGATCGAGCTGGCGGTACCGCTGAACGTCATTCTTTCGGCGAAAATCCGCGAGATGCTGCAGTCGTTCGGCTCGGCCGAGCCGCGCGACCTGCACGCGAGGGTCCTGGCGATGGTCGAAAAGCCGCTGTTCGAAGCCGTGCTCGAGAGCACCGGCGGAAACCAGCTGAAGGCTGCCGACATCCTCGGCATCAACCGCAATACGCTCCGAAAAAAGATCACGGACTACGCGATCTCGCTGCCGCGCGGCAGGGCCTGACGGCAGCGCGGTGCGCCTTCCCGCGCTCTACCCCATCGTCGACGTCCGCGGGGACGGCGCCGATAGCTGCGACGCCGCGCTCGCGCTCGCCGAAGAGATTGCGAGCGCGGGCGTCAGCCTGCTTCAGTTGCGAACGAAGCACCTCGGCGCGGGCGCGATGACCGCTCTTGCCGAGCGGATCGTGGAACGCACCGGCGCCCGTGTCATCGTCAACGACAGGGCCGACGTGGCGGCAGCCAGCGGCGCGGCCGGCGTCCACCTTGGCGACGAGGACCTGCCTGTAGCGGCCGCGCGAAGCGTGCTGGAAGCGGGCGGTCGAAGCGGCATCGTCGGCTACTCGACGCACAGCGTGGCGGAGGTGATCGCGGCCGGCTCGCTCGCAGCCGACTACCTCGGCTTTGGTCCCGTGTTCGAAAGCCCGACCAAGGCCGGTGTGCGCGACGCGCGAGGAATCGAGCTGCTGGCGCAGGCGTGCCGCGCCGTGAGACTGCCGGTAGTCGCCATCGGCGGCGTCACGCTCGAGAACGCGCCCGCTTGCTGGAACGCCGGCGCGGCCAGCGTCGCCGTGATCAGCGAGATCGAGCGTTCGACGGATCGCGCGGCGCTCGTCGCAGCGTATCGTGCCGCCGCGCGAAGCGCCGGGTTGTCCGTCTAAAGCCCCGCTCAGTTGGCGTCGTAGCCGCCGCCACCTGCGTAGGCCGCTCCGGCGTCCTCGCGCGAGCTGAAGTTGCGGAAGCGCGCGAACGCTTTCTCGAACATCAGCCTCACCGTGCCGGTGGGGCCGTTTCTCTGCTTGGCGATGATGATCTCGGCAACGCCGGGCTCGGCCGTGTCGGGGTTGTACTGCTCGTCGCGGTACAGGAACACGATCACGTCGGCATCCTGCTCGAGCGCGCCCGACTCGCGAAGGTCGGCCATTCCGGGCCTCTTGTCCGCGCGCATCTCGACCTGGCGGTTGAGCTGCGACAGCGCGACGATCGGTACGCTCAGCTCCTTGGCCAGGGCCTTGAGCGAACGCGAGATCGTCGAGATCTCCTGCTCGCGGTTGTCTTCTCCGCCGCCGCGCATGAGCTGCAGGTAGTCGATGATGATCAGGCCGAGCCCGGCCTGCGGATCGTGCTTGAGGCGGCGGCATTTCGAGCGGATCTCGAGCACCGTCTGGGCCGCAGTGTCGTCGATGTAGATCGGCGCGCCGCCGAGCTTGCCGGCGGTCAGCGCAATGTTCTTGATGTCGCGGTCGTGCAGGCGGCCCGAACGAACCCGCGAGTTGTCGATCTCGGCCTGGGAACAGAGCATGCGCATCACGAGCTGGTCGCTCGACATTTCCATCGAGAAGACTGCAACGCCGATGCCGCACTCGCCGGCGGCATATTCGGCGATATTGAGGCAGAAGGCCGTGTTGTGGACGCAGACGTCGTTGGCGACGAAATTGTGAGTTCCGTCGACGGTAAGGTCGTACACCTGGGCGCTTCCCACGGGCTCGATGTGTACGATCGGATCCCAGTAGACGTCGCTGGTCGCGATGTCTTGCAGATTGGAGTCATCGACGGCGCTCGCGATCGCCTGCAGCCGCTTTCGCGACACGGATCGACCGACGTGCAGGTTCGAAACGTCAGTGAGGCCCATGGCTGCGCCTATCTCGGACCAGCTGGCGCCACCCCTGGCGCCCTCCACGAGGCGCCATACGCCGCGCGGCACGACATCGCGGAACGCCTTGTCTCGCCGGAGCGCGCAGGCATGGCGGACCCGGTCGAGCGCGCCCTCCTTGCCGAACATTCCGATCTGATCGACGAAGGTCAGGATGGAGGCGCGATCGGTGATGTCGATCTGCCAGGCGACCCGGCTTCCACCCTGGTAACGAACCCGCCTCTGGCGAAGCCGGCCGATGACACCGAAGCGCAGCAGCAGATGCTGCACCTGGCGCGCCATGCGCTCGCTGACGGTACAGTACCCGAGCTGGGACTGGCCGGTCGCCAGGACGCTGGCCCACCCGTCCGTTGCGAAGAGACGATTCAGGAACGACGCGAGCTCGTCGGGGCGAAGCTGGAACACGATGTCCGGCACGAACTTCTCGTGCGCCGATGCACCGCGCAAGCCCAGCTCGTCGAGCCAGCGCACCAGGTCGTTGCCGCTCGTCACGGTCGCGCACTCGGCGTCAGGAGCGAGGTCTTCGTAGCGAACGGCCAGCGCTCCGCACAGCTGCGACACCCGCATCGGTGAGGGAGCGGTCACGCCGCGACACCAGTTCGAAATGGAGGCCGGAGAGACGCCGATCTCCATCGCAACGGATCTCGCGGAGCGGCTCCCCGCCATCAGGGATCGGCGGATCGAAATTCCCAGGCGCTCGCGCCTTTGCTTCATGGTCTCGCGATCCGCGGCGATGCGGACGGTTCTCGCCCGCGTCCGTGAGCCTTCCTCGCAAGTGCGAAGCCCGCCAAAATCCTCGACGCATTCGGCAAAATCGTCCTGCAGGCGCGAGTTGGTGTTTGTGAAGCGAATCGAGGTCCCGCCGAGCGTTCCGTCGCCGAGCAGGTAGCCGAGAATCTTTGCCCTCGCATCTCCGATGGACTGGCGACCCGCCACGGGGATGCGCCTCGGAACCGCGATGGAATCGCCCGCGCGAATCTCTCCGAGAGGTTTCCAGCCGTCGATGGTGAGGAACGGATGGCTGAGCGTCGTCCGCACCCGTCTGCCAAGGCGCGTCGTCACCTCGAACAGCGGCTTCACCCCGTCATCGACGAACGCAGACGGCGGCGCTGGCTCGAGCCGCCAATGGTCGTTCAACGTCCACAGCGTGCCGGAGCGCTCGCGTACGATGTCTTCGAGCCTGCGAACCCTGCCGTCCTCCAGGACGATCTCCGAATCGGCCGCCAGGCACTTTCCCATGCTTGGCCGCCCCGCGACGATGATGAGGTCCGACGGCTGCAGCCCCGCGGTCTTGTGGTCGAGATCGTAGTAGCCGGTAGGCACGCCGGTGATCTCGGACTTGCGCTCGTAGAGCTGCTCGATCCTCTCGACGGTGCCGCTGATCAGGCTGTCGATACGGCGCAGCGCCGTGCCGGCGTGATCGGAAGAGAGCTCGAAGATCGCCGATTCCGCCTTGTCGAGAAAATCACGCGTGGAGCCGCGAGACTCGTAGGCGCCGCTGAGTATCTCCGTCGACGTCCGGATGAGGCGGCGCAGCGTCGCCTTGTCGTGCACGAGCCGCGCGTAGTGCGAGACGTTCGCCGCCGTGACGACCCTGTCGGCGAGCTCGACGAGGAAGGCCGTGCCTCCGATCCGCTGAAGCTCGCCGGTCTGCTTGAGGGCATCGGTGACCGTGATGACGTCGGCCGGACGGGCCTGCCCCTGCAGCGCGCTGATCGCCGCGAAGATGCGCGAGTGCCGCTCGACATAGAAGTCGGACGCGACGACGAGGTCGGCGACTCGGTCGAACGCGTCGGAGTCGGTCAGCAGCGCGCCGAGCACGGACTCTTCGGCTTCCTGGCTGTGGGGCGGAACGCGGGTGAAGGCGGTTTTCTGCTCGTCCATGGCGGCGTCAGGATGCGGCAAACCGCGCCCCAAGAACATTCCATTGCTCGCATCAAGCCCGCGATCTCTGCACATCGCTGTGGACAACCGCGGCCAAATACCCGTCGCCGAACGCCGTCCGCCGGGGAGGCCATGTGCGTTGTCGAGAAAGATTCGTTCCCGGCTCCGCCGTCGCCGCGAAAGGCCGAAGACCACCGGCCGCGAATCAGGTCGCCAGCAGCCGCGCGGTCAGGGCGTCGCGTGCACGAGCGAGGACAGCCGCGCGAGCGCGGCGGGAATGCGCGGCCCGTACCAGGCCAGGTCCTTGCCGTCGACCAACAGGAACCGCGAGCGAATACCGGCGCTGCGAAGCTCCGCGGCGTGCTTGTCCTCGAACACGTAGGGCTCGTCGGGCAGGATCGTAAGCACGGGAGCCACCTCGAGGATTTCTTCGATCGTGATCTCGAAAAAATCGCTCCCTTCCCGATCGCCGAACACGTTCTCGCAGCCGCACTGCGCAAGCACGTCGCCGATATAGGTCTGGCGACGAAACGACATGTAGGGACGGCGCCAAATCGGACAGAACGTGCGCACGCCCGCGCCGGCCGTCGCGTTGAGCTCGCGTGCGGCGTGCAGTGCGCGGCGGCATCGCACGGCAAGCGCAGCGCCTGCCGCCTCGGCGCCGCACGCGCGGCCGAGCGACTCCAGCATCGCTGCCGCCTCCTCGATCGTCGTCGGGTGCGTCACGTGCAGCACGAGGCCGGCCGCTTCGATCTCGCGGCAGTCCTCGAGCCTGTTCTCTTCCTTGTTGACGACGACGAGATCGGGACGAAGCTCGATGATGCGGGAGACGTCGGGGTTCTTGGTTCCACCAACGGTCTCGATGCCGGCGACGACTTCAGGCGGCTCCGTGCACCAGCGGGTGCGGCCGACGACGCTGCCGGCAAGACCGAAGTCGATCAGCGCCTCGGTGAGACTCGGGACGAGAGAGACGATGCGCATAAAAAAGGCGGCGCCGTCCTTCTTGAAGGCCGGACGGCGCCGCCTGCGAAACAGGCCGTCAGACCCTCTCGATGACCATCGAGATGCCCTGCCCTCCGCCGATGCACAGCGAAGCGAGGCCGAGGCTGACGCCCCGATTCTTCATCGCGTGAAGCAGAGTGATCAGGACGCGCGCGCCGCTGGCACCGATCGGATGGCCGATGGCAACCGCGCCGCCATTGACGTTCACCCTGGCGGCATCGATCTTGAGCTCGGCCAGTACGCCGAGCGACTGCGCGGCGAATGCCTCGTTCAGCTCCCACAGGCCGATGTCTTCCTTGCGGATGCCGAGTTTCTTCAGCACTTTTTCGGAAGCCGGCCACGGGCCCATGCCCATGATCGCCGGATCGACGCCGGCAGCCGCTGCTCCGCGAATGATCGCGAGCGGAGTGAGCTTCTCGGCTTTCGCGCGAGCCTCGCTCATCACGACGACAGCTCCGGCGCCGTCATTGATGCCCGAAGCATTGCCGGCAGTCACGGTGCCGTCCTTCTTGAACGCCGGACGCAGCTTGGCCAGGGTCTCGGCCGTCGTGCCGGCGCGCACGTACTCGTCCTTGGTGACCTTGATCGGATCGCCTTTCTTCTGCGCGATCTCGACGGCGAAGATCTCTTCGTCGAACGCGCCGCTGGCCTGGGCGGCGGCCGCCTTGGCCTGGCTCGCCGCCGCGAACTCGTCCTGGGCCTCGCGCGAAATGCCGTACTTGGCCGCGACGTTCTCGGCGGTGATGCCCATGTGCGTGAACGTGAGCGGGCACGAAAGACCGTCGGCGATCATCGAGTCGATGATCTGGTCGTGGCCCATGCGGTATCCGGTGCGCGCCTTGGCCAGGAGGTACGGGGCCAGCGTCATGTTCTCCATGCCGCCGGCGACGATGCACTCGGCATCGCCCGCGACGATGGCCTGCGCTGCCAGCGCGATCGCTTTCAGGCCCGAGCCGCACGCCTTGTTGACGCCGTAGCTCGGCACTTCCTTGGGAACACCGCTCTTGATGGCCGCCACGCGCGCGGGATTGAGGCCGAGGTTGGCCGCCAGCACGTTGCCGAGGATCACCTCGTCGACCGAGGCGGCGTCGATTCCGGCGCGGCGGATCGCTTCGGCGACGGCGAGTCCTCCGAGCTCCGGTGCCGGCTTGTCGGCGAAGGCGCCCTGGAAGCTCCCGACCGCGGTGCGTGCTGCGCTGACGATGACTGCTTTGCTGCTCAAGACCCTGGTCCTCCCTGTCGTGGGGCCCGTGCCCCGGATTGCGTGCGGGTCGAAACGATGCCGCCGGCTTGCGGGCCTGCCGCCCGCGCGTCCCGCGCCGTCAGGCGCGAGCGTCGATGTTGGTGCGGATCCACTCGACGATGTCGCGAGTGCTCGCACCCGGCGTGAAGATCTCCTTTACGCCCAGCGTCTTCAGCTCCGCGATGTCTTCTTCCGGCACGATGCCGCCGCCGAAAACCGGAATGTCGCCGACGCCTTTCTGCTTCATTAAGTCCAGAATGCGCGGAAACAAGGTCATGTGGGCGCCCGAAAGGATCGACAGCCCCACGCAGTCGACGTCTTCCTGCACGGCGGTCTCGGCAATCATCTCCGGCGTCTGGTGAAGTCCGGTGTAGATCACCTCGAAGCCGGCGTCGCGCAGTGCGCGCGCGATGATCTTCGCCCCACGGTCGTGACCGTCGAGGCCGGGCTTGGCCACCAGGATTCTCAGTACTTTTTCCGACACTTGTCCCGTCCCTGTGATTGTCCGGCGCAGGCCTTGCCCGCGCTGCTCAGATCGTCGCCGGATCCTGGTAGATCCCGAAGACGTTGCGGTAGACGTCGGAGATCTCTCCGACGGTGACGCCGTCCCGGACGGCGTCGACGACGTGCGGCATCAGGTTGCGGTCCTCGACCGCCGCACGGCGCACCTCTTCGATGCGGGCCGCGACCTTCTTCGCGTCGCGCGCCGCCTTGAACGCCTTCACCTTTTCTCTCTGACCGGCTTCCAGCGCGCGATCGATGCGGAGGATCTCCAGCGCCTTGCCCTCGTCCATCACGTAGCCGTTGACCCCGACGGTCACGTACTCGCTGTCGTCGGTGGCGTGCTGGAACGCGTAGGCGGCGTCCGCGATCTCGGACTGCGGATAGCCGATCTCGATCGCGCGCACGATTCCGCCGAGCTCGTCGATGCGGCGGATGTAGTCCGCGGCCTCGCGCTCCATGCGATCGGTCAGTGCTTCGATCGCGAAACTGCCGCCGAACGGATCGACGGTGTTCACGATGCCGCTTTCTTCGGCGAGGATCTGCTGAGTACGAAGCGCGACGGTGACGGCCTCCTCGGAGGGCAGCGCCAGCGTCTCGTCGAGGGAGTTCGTGTGGAGCGACTGCACGCCGGCGAGAGTCGCCGCAAGAGCCTGGATCGTCACGCGCACGACGTTGTTGAGCGGCTGCTGAGCGGTAAGCGACACTCCCGAGGTCTGGGCGTGGGTGCGCATCAGGCAGGCGCGGTCGGTCTTTGCGCCGAAGCGCTCGCGCATGATCTTCGCCCACAGGCGGCGCGCCGCGCGGATCTTGGCGATCTCCTCGAGGAAATCGTTGTGTACGTTGAAGAAGAACGACAGGCGCGGGCCGAACTCATCGGGGTCGAGACCGCGATCGACGGCGGCCTGCACGTAGCCGATGCCGTCGGCCAGCGTGAACGCCAGCTCCTGGACGGCCGTCGAGCCGGCCTCGCGGATGTGGTAGCCGCTGATCGAGACCGGATGCCAGCGCGGCACCTCGTTCATGCAGAACTCGATCATGTCGGTGACGATGCGCAGCGAAGGCTCGGGCGGGCAGATCCACTCCTTCTGCGCGATGAATTCCTTGAACATGTCGTTCTGGATCGTGCCGCCGAGCTTCTTCCACGAGCAGCCCTGGCGCTCGGCGACGACCAGGTACATCGCGAGCAGGATCGACGCCGAACAGTTGACGGTCATCGACGTAGTGACTTCGTCGAGGCGGATGCCGTCGAAGAGCACCTGCATGTCGGCGATCGTCGAGACCGCGACGCCTTCGCGGCCGACCTCACCTTCGGCGCGGGCGTGGTCCGCGTCGTAGCCCATCAGCGTCGGCATATCGAAGGCCGTCGACAGCCCGCCGCCGCCGGCGGCCAGCAGGTACTTGAACCGCGCGTTGGTATCGGCCGCACTGCCGAAGCCGGCAAACTGCCGCATCGTCCACGCCTTGGTGCGGTACATCGTCGGATAGACGCCGCGCGTGAACGGGTACTGACCGGGCTCGCCGACCTCGCCGGCAGCCTGCCCGTCGCGGTAGCACTCCTCCAGTTCCATGCCGGAGATCGTCGCGTGCCGCGGCCTTGCCTGACGCGGGTCGATGTTTCGTGCCGAGTTGGAGTCGCGCATCGCCTTCACCAGTAACTCCTTCCGGCACCGCCGCCACCCTCATCCGGCGGCGAAACGGCTGCTGCCGCTACGCTGCCACCAGGAACGGGCGCATCCGAAGGACGGCGGAGCATAGCCGGGAGGGTACCCCGGGACAATCGGTCAAGTGGGCGCCGCACGGAGCGAAATGGCTTGCTGCGGGAGGCCTTGCGGTCGTTTGGCGGGCCCGGCGCCGCCGTGCGGGATTACTGCCAGTACCCGAGGCCTTTCAGCCTCTGGATTGCATCGGCGCTGAACGGAGCGGCCGCCGAGTTGTGATGCCCCAGCGAGTTTTCCCAGACGTCGACCGACACCTCGAGCTTGTCGGCGATGTCGCGATGCTCGGCCGAGACGTCGTGCTTCTCGCCTGGATCGGCTTCCAGGTCGTAGAGCGCCGACGTCTTCTTGTCGCGGTCGACGATGAGCTTCCAGTGGCCCTGGAACGCTGCGCGAAGGTTCGCGTCCCTTCTCGTCTCGCTGATCAGCAGGCGGTCCATCGGCGCCGTGCTGAGCGGCTTGCCGTCGATCGGCTCGCTCTCGGGGAACGAAGCGCCTGCGGCCGCGAGGATCGTCGGCGCGATGTCCATCGTGCTGACGCGGGTGAGAACGTTCGTCCCTGCCCCGTCGCCACCGGGCATCTTGACGATCAGCGGGACGTGCAGGAGTTCCTGCCAGACCGTGCGGGCATGGCCGATGTAGTGGTCGCCGCGGTCGTTGAACGCCTCGCCGTGGTCGCCGACGAACACGATCAGCGTGTTGTCGTACAGGCCTTTCGCGCGAAGATGATCGAGCAGCTGCCCGATGTACTGGTCGGTGTACGCGATCTCCGAATCGTAGGCGGCCGTGACCCAGTCGACGTCCGCCTGCGTCAGCGAAGGCATCGAAAGCGTGAACTCGGTGTGGGACTCCTGGTCGCGCATCGGCCCGTCGTAGACGTAGTCGAACTTGAACTCCGGGTGCATGACGTACGCGAAGTGGGGATCGAAGTAGTGCAGGTAGAGAAAGAACGGCTGATCGCCGTTCTCGTCGAGCCACGCGATCGCGTGGTCGGTCAGGTCGCCGGAAGTGACGTCCATCTGTCCGGCAGCAAGCGAAAAATCCATCCACTCGAACCCGGCATCGAAGCCGACGCTGCGCCCGGCAAACGTGTTCGACGTGATGGCGTGGGTGCGGTAGCCGCGGTTCCTCAGCACCTCGGCCACCGTCACTTCCTTCGGCGCGAGGTAGGCGGGGTGCTGGCCGTAGCCGAGGCGCCGCGGATAGCGCGACGTCAGCATCGACGCCACCGACGGCGTGGTCCACGGCGCCGTGCTGACGGCGTTCTGGTAGACCACCGACTCCGTTGCCAGGTCGTCGAGGTGAGGACTCGTCTCGCGCGTCTCGTAGCCATACATGCCGAGGTGGTCCGCCCTCAGCGTGTCGCAGATGATGAACACGATGTTCGGAGCCTTCTCCGGAGGCTTCGGCGCATCGAAGCCCAGCAGCAGGATCGACGGCAGCAGCACCAGCGTGGGAACCAGGGCCCAGCGCCGCAGCTCGAGCGTCCTCGAAGCAAGGCGGGCGCCGGCAAGCGGATGGGCGCAGCGCCATCGCCACGTGAGCCACCCGACGATGCCCCACAGCGCCGTCATTGCCATCAGCGACTGCGGCACCGAGATGGAGATGAGGAACGCGTAGTCGCCGATGTGGTCTCGCACCACGCTGAAAATGGATCCGTCAGTGAGGAACGGCAGCCAGTCCTTCTCGTTCTGCACCGTCAGGCGGCGAAACGTAGGAAGGACAAGCTGCTGGAGCGGGTACAGGAACAGAACCCACGACAGCACCGCGGCAACGATGCGGTGACGTGCCGTGAGGGTACGAGGCGAGGTCGCATAGGCGAGCGCGATGCCGCCGAAGGCGAGCACCTCCACGATGTAGATCGAGTCGATGACGAACGTGAGCGAGTAGCTGGCCGCCATGAACCAGAGGCCCTGGGCCAGCCACTGCTGCTTCTCGACCTCGGCGTAGGCGCGAAAAGCGGCGAGCACCGGCGTGATCGTCACCACGGGTACCGAGACCGCGACGCACTCGCGCACCAGCTTGCGAAGCCAAGTCGGCATGGAAACGACTTTCGACCCTCTCCTTCAGTAGCTCGGCTTGTAGTCGAACTTGTGGATGGTCTCGAGGTGACGCACCGTGCGCGACTGCGATCGCATGACGACGGAATGGCTGACCGCTCCGCCCTTGAAGAACTTGACGCCCTTGAGGAAAGTTCCGTCGGTGACGCCGGTGGCGGCGAAGAGCACGTGCCCGCGCACCATCTCCTCGACTCCGAGCTTGCGCGAGGGGTCCTTGATTCCGAGCTGGTAGAGCTCGTCGCGCTCGGCATTGCTGCGCGGGACAAAGCGGCACTGCATGAAGCCGCCGAGGCCCTTGAGTGCCGCTGCGCTGAGCACGCCCTGGGTTGCGCCGCCGGCTCCGAGCAGCATGTCGACTCCGGCACCGTCGCGCGCAGTCGCCATCGCGGCGGCAACGTCGCCGTGAGGGATCAGCCGCACTCGCGCGCCGGCTTCACGCACCTGCTCGATCAGCACGTCGTGGCGCGGGCGGTCCAGGATGACGACGGTCAGGTCCTCGACGTAGCAGCTTCGCGCTTCGGCCAGGCGTCGCAGGTTCTCCGACGGCGAGCGGTCCAGGTCGACGACGCCGAAGCCGTCGGGGCCGGTCGCGATCTTGTCCATGTAGGCGCCATCGGGGCAGCGCAGGATGCAGCCCGGATCGGTCAGCGCCATGATCGACATCGCGTTGGGGCCGCCGAGCGCGCAGGAGACTCCGCCTTCGAGAGGATTGACGGCGACGTCGACTTCGACGCCACCGCTGCCGAGCCTCTGGCCGCTCGCCAGCAGATCTCCGCTCGTCTGCGCAGGATCGCCGAGCACGATGGCGCCCTGGAACGCGCCGATCGACGAGAATGCGTGGTGGATGGCTTGCGCAGCGAGGCGCACGGGACCCGTCTCGTCGCCGCGCCCGTTCTCGCGCGCCGCGGCCAGCGCCGCCGCCTCGGTGACGCGCACCAGCTCGAGTGCCAGGTTCCTTTCCATCTGTGATCGATCCGGCGCCGGCCGTCAGTTGCCGGCGTTCAGATTTCCATCGCCTCCAGGACACGACCGAGATCGGCCGCCACCCTCACAGGCTCGGGACAGGATCGGATCGCGTTATGCGGATCCTTCAGGCCGTGTCCCGTGAGCGTGCAGACTACCACGGCTCCGTCTTCGATGCGCTTCGCGTCGGCCAGCTTCTTCAGGCCGGCGATCGATGCTGCCGATGCGGGCTCGGCGAAGACCCCTTCCGTCGATGCGAGCAGCTTGTAGGCAGCCATGATCTCGTCGTCGGTGACCATGTCGATGTCGCCCCCGGACTCGTCGCGGGCAGCCTCGGCTTTCTTCCAGCTCACGGGATTGCCGATACGGATCGCGGTGGCCACGGTCTCGGGCTCGCTTACAGCGTGGCCGAGCACGATCGGCGCCGCGCCCGCGGCCTGGAAGCCCATCATCTTCGGGCGGCTCGCGGTTACGCCGTCGCGGAAATACTCGCCGTAGCCCATCCAGTACGCCGTGATGTTGCCGGCGTTGCCGACCGGCAGGACGTGGTAGTCGGGAGCGCGGCCGAGAGTGTCGCAGATCTCAAACGCGGCGGTCTTCTGGCCTTCGAGGCGGTGGGGATTGATCGAGTTGACGACGGTCACTCGCCGCTGCTCGGCAACGCCCGAGACCATTCGGTAGGCATCATCGAAATTGCCTTTGACGGCGAGCACTTTCGCGCCATGAATCACCGCCTGGCTGAGCTTTCCCATGGCGATGTTTCCATCGGGGATGATCACGAAGCACGCAAGGCCGGCCCTGGCCGCGTACGCCGCCGCCGACGCCGAAGTATTTCCGGTGGAGGCGCAGATCACCGCGGTCGCCCCTTCGGCCACCGCCATCGTGATCGCCATCGTCATTCCCCTGTCCTTGAAGGAACAGGTTGGGTTGAGGCCCTCGTACTTCACGTAGACGCGCCCTTTGAGCCCGAGGCGCTCGGCCAGGCGCGGAACTTCGATGAGCGGCGTGTTCCCCTCGAGCAGCGTCACCGGCTCGATGTCGCCCACGGGAAGGCGGTCTCGGTAATACTCGATCAATCCGGGCCAGCTCATCGTGTTCTCCACTGCGCGAGCGGCGCCAGGCTGCGCCGTCACGACTCCTCTCCAAGCCGTTCCTCGACGCGAATCGCCACCGGCTGGGCGCGCACCTCCGAAAGCTTCGCGATGCGCGCCATGGCCTTCTGCAGCGCCCCCTCGCGCGCACGGTGAGTGCGCATGACGACGGGAACGGCGCCGCGGCTCGGCTTTTCGTGCTGGGCAACGGTGGCGATGCTTACGCCGGCCCTTGCCAGCACCGCCGTGATCTTCGCCAGGGCTCCCGGCTTGTCGCTCAGCTGAAGCCGCACGTAGTGCTCGTGCTCGATTGCGGCCATGTCGACGACTCGTGCCTTGGCCAGCGCGGCCGAAGGCAGGCCGTACGGCGGAACCTGGGGCGGCCGGCCTTCGAGCAGGCAGCGGCCGGCATCGACGATATCGGCAACGACGGCGGTGGCCGTCGGCATCATGCCGGCCCCGCGCCCGTAGTAGATCGAGGTGCCGAGCGCATTGCCGCGCAGGCAGACGGCGTTGAACGCTCCAGAGACCTTGGCCAGCAGGTGGTTGTTCGGCACCATCGCGGGGTGAATACGCGCCTCGATTCCCTTGTTGGTTTCACGAGCTACGGACAATAACTTGATCGTGTACCCGAAGTCCCGGGCATAGGCCATGTCGACGCCGCTCACGTTGCGGATGCCTTCGACGTGGACCGATTTCGGGTCGATCAGCTTGCCGAAGGCCAGCGCCACCAGGATCACGAGCTTGTGCAGGGCGTCCAGGCCGTCGATGTCGTAGCTCGGGTCGGCCTCGGCCAGCCCCATCTTCTGGGCCCTGGCCAGTACCTCGGCGAACTCGCCGTTGCCGGCGGCCATCTCGGTCAGGATGTAATTGCAGGTGCCGTTGACGATGCCGTAGACCTCGAGATTGCGGTCGGCCGCAAGCGACTCGCGCAGCGCACGGACGATCGGGATGCCGCCGCCCACGCTGGCTTCGAAGCCGAGAGCGACGCCGGCCTTCTCGGCGGCAGCGGCCAGTTCGAGGCCGTGGGCCGACAGCACCGCCTTGTTCGCGGTCACGACACTCTTGCCGGCCTTGAGCGCTTCGAGCTGGAAGCTGAGAGCCGGCTGCAGCCCACCGATCAGCTCGACGACGACGTCCACCGAAGGATCGTGGATCAGCGCCCTGGCATCGGTCGTCATCAGCGACTTGTCGATCTTGACGCCGCGGTCGGACTTGAGGTCGAGGTCGGCGATGCGCGCCAGGCGAAGCGGCACGCCGAGGCGCGCGCGAAGGCCGGTCGCGTGGTCGCGCAGAATGCGCACGACCCCGGTCCCGATGGTGCCGAAGCCGATGAGCCCGACGCCGATGTCTTTCTTCGCTACCGCCATGATTTTTGCCGGTCCGTAGACGCCGATCCGTCGCCGGCCAGCCGCCCTGACTATCCCGGAAGTTCCGCCGCTTCCACAGCCGGCGCGGCCGGCGGCGAGCCTTCGGCCATCGCCGCGTGAAGCCGGTCGGCGCGGTACGACGATCGCACCAGCGGCCCCGCGGACACTTCGGCAAAACCGAGGCTTCGTGCGACCGATGCCAGGTCGTCGAACTCGGCGGGCTCGTAGTAACGCGCAACAGGACGCTGCTCGCGGGTCGGCCGCAGGTACTGGCCGATCGTCACCAGGTCGCAGCCGGCGCGGCGCAGGTCGGCAAGCGACTCGACGATTTCCTCGCGGGTTTCGCCGAAGCCGACCATGATTCCGGATTTGACGGCGCCACGTCCCTTTCCCGATGCGATCTGGTGCGCGAGGCGCAGCACGTCGAGCGAGCGCTCGTAGCGGGCGCGGCCGCGCACCTCGGGCGTAAGGCGTCGCACGGTTTCGATGTTGTGCCCGAAGACATCGGGAGCGGCACGCATCACCGTCTCGACGAGCTCGCTGCGACCATTGAAATCCGACGTGAGCACCTCGACCTCGACGCCGTCGATTCTTGCGCGCAGCTCTTCGATCGTTCGCGCGAAATGGCCGGCGCCCTCATCGTCGAGATCGTCGCGCGCGACCTGGGTAAGGACGACGTACCGAAGGCCGAGCGCGGCGGCGGTGTCCGCGACGCGCACCGGTTCGAAGGGATCGGGCGCCGCGCCGCGTCCGGTCGCAACCGAGCAGAACGAGCAGCGCCGCGTGCAGTTGCCGCCGAGCAGCATGAACGTCGCCGTGCCGGCCGAGAAGCACTCGCCGATGTTCGGGCAGCGCGCTTCTTCGCAGACGGTGACCAGCCGGCCCTTTCGAAGGCGCCGCTTGAGATCGTCGGCCTCCGACAGCCGGCGGTGCTGGCCGATCACCCACGGGGGCAGCCGTTGCGTCTGCGCGTCCACCCTCCGCTTATAGAAGCCCGCCCGGCAGCCGCAAAACGGAGCCTGCGCAAAAAGCGCCGTGGCCGCACCGACGCGCGGGCCTGGGTGCCCTCAGCCCACCTCCGCGAGGTCGAGCAGATCCTTCCAGCGGGAGTCCAGAACCCGGCGAAGCTCGCGGGATTCGGCCTTTTCGAGGCGAGGATCGCCGGAGAGCCACGAAAGCGCCTCCTGGCGCGCGAGCGTGAGCAACTCACCGTCGCGCACGAGGTTGGCGGCGCGCAGAGCCGGGACTCCGGCCTGCCTCGTGCCGAGATATTCGCCCGGTCCGCGCAGCTTGAGGTCGGCCTCGGCGATGGCGAAGCCGTCGCCGGTGGACTCCATGACCGTCAGCCTCTCGAAGGATTCGCGGCTCTGCCCGACGTCGGCGACCAGGCAGCAGAACGACTCTTCGGTTCCCCGCCCCACCCGCCCGCGGAGCTGGTGGAGCTGGGCCAGCCCGAAGCGCTCGGCATGCTCGACGACCATGATCGTCGCGTTGGGGACGTCGATGCCGACCTCGATCACGGTCGTTGCGACCAGCAGCTGCAGCTCACCGGCCTTGAAGCGGCGCATGACTGCGTCTTTCTCTGCAGCTTTCATGCGACCGTGCAGCAGGCCGACGCGAAAATCGCGAAACGGTCCCTGCTGGAGCTGCTCGGCCGCGCTCGTCGCATCCGCGAGGTCCATCGTCTCCGATTCCTCGACCAGCGGATAGACCACGTAGCACTGGCGACCCTCGCGCATCGCTGCGGCCATGCGCGTGTGGAGCCGCGCCCTTGCGGACGTGCGGATCACGCGCGTCGTCACCGGCAGTCGTCCCGGCGGGAGCTCGTCGAGGACGCTGACGTCGAGATCGCCGTACAGCGTCAGCGACAGCGTGCGCGGGATCGGCGTCGCCGACAGAAGCAGCGTATCGGCGCGTGCCGCCGACGTCCCGTCGGCGCGCGTCGCCGACTGGATCTTCTGGCGCTGCACGACGCCGAAGCGATGCTGCTCGTCGACGATCGCAAGACCGAGCCTGGCAAAGCCGGTCGCTTCCTGGATCAGCGCGTGGGTGCCGATCACGAGGCCGGTGTGGCCCGCCGCGATCGCTTCGCGTGCCTCGCGCGCCGCAGCAGCCTTCATGCTGCCGGTCAGCAGGCGTACGTCGATGCCTTCGGCATCGGCCCAGCTTTTCATCGTCGCAAAGTGCTGCTCGGCCAGCAGCTCGGTCGGTGCCATCACGGCCACCTGGTAGCCATCCACGACCGCCTGGAGCGCGGCAGCGAAGGCAACGACAGTCTTGCCGCTGCCGACGTCACCCTGCACGAGGCGGTTCATCGGCTCGGGTCGGGCCATGTCGGAGGCAATCTCGTGCGTGACCCTTTTCTGCGCGCGCGTGGCCTGGAACGGAAGGCGCGCGAAGAACGCCTTCAGCCGGTCGTCGTGGCGCGCGATCGCGACGCCGCTCTGGCGCCGGCGGGCAGCCTTGCGCAGCGACATGCCGATCTGCAGCGCGAACAGCTCTTCGAAGATCAGGCTTCTGTGTGCCGGGGTGCGCGACTGCGCCAAGGCATCGATGTCGGCGTCGGAGGGAGGCTCGTGCACGTACGTCAGCGCCGAAGCGATAGGAAGGAGATCGAGGCGGCCGCGCACTTCTTCGGGCACCGCACTCTGCATCGTCGCGGCGTGCGTATGCGTCACCTGCGCAACGACGCGGCGCATCGCCGACAGCGGAAGGTCGCCGGGCTTCTGGTAGACGGGCAAGATGCGTGCGATGCTGCGTGCGACCGCGCCCGCCGCGCCGGCGAGATCGCTTCCGTTTTCCGCGCCTTCCAGCTTGTCGATTTCGGGATGAACGATCTGCAGCCCGCCGCGCGGCGCCGCTTCGACGCGTCCATGCACGAGCCACGTCGCGCCGTCCTTCAGGCGATCGCGGAAATAGGCGGTCTGCTGGAACCACAGCAGCTCGGCCCATCCGCTTTCGTCACTGAACAGCGCATGAAGAATCGCACCGCGACGTCCCGGGCGGCGGTGCTCGCGCACCGAAGTGATGCGGCCGACGAGCGTCGCGTCACCCCCTGGCGCCGCCTCGCGCAGCGTAGAGATGCGCCGCCTGTCCTCGTAACGGAACGGAAGGTGGAACAACAGGTCTTCGAACGTGCAAAGGCCCGCCTTCTCGAGCATCTCGCCGCGCCGCGGACCGACGCCTTTCAGGAATTGAACGGAATCCTCCAGCGCCACGTGCCGTCACCCCGACCGGCAGCGTCGCTCGCTGCCAGCAGAAGAGGAATCCTCTACCCGACGCGCGGGGTCGAAGTCGAACCGCTCCCCTGCGTCCGGGCGGCGCTGGTCACGCAGTCTGCTTCAACGGGCAACGCCGGCGTCACGTCGCCTTCGGAAAGGCCGTCGAGAATGCGATCGAAGAGCCACGGTGACCGGCAGAGCACAGGCATCATCAATCCCGAAAGAGCAGAGCGGCGCAGCGCGAGCAGCGCGCTCGTGCCCCACCAATACCGGCGAACCAGGCGCCGCCAATGTCTGTCGTACGCGGCCGCCTCTCCGCGGCGGATCGCCGCCACCGCGGCAATGGCAGAGAGGAACCCGAGCCGGAGGCCCTCTCCGGTGATCGGGTCGAGATACCCGGCTGCATCGCCGACCAGAAGGACGCGGCCGCAGGCGACGCGCGAGGATCTCTGCTCGAAAGGCCCGGCTCCGCGCGGCGTCGACGTGGTCTCGGCTCCTTCGAGGCGCGCGCAAAGCTCGGGATAACGGGCAAGGAGCCCCTGCATCGTCACCGCTCCGTTCCTGCTGCGCTCGTCGAACAGCATCGCAACGCCGACTTCGTCGCCGGCAACCGGTGTCACGTACGCTTCGGACAGCGGGTGCAAGTGCACCTCGACGAAATCGCTCCACGGCGCAACGCGAAAGTGCTGGCGCAGTCCGAAACGTGGCGACCCGCGCCGCGGCGCCAGCTCGAGCCCGAGCCGGCGGCGCACGACCGAGCGCAGTCCGTCGCACGCGACGAGGTAGCGGGCCGCGTGCCCGTCTACGATGACACCCTGCTCGTCCTGCACGATCTGGTTCACGCGATGCGCGATCACGCGGATTCCGAGCTCGCGCGCACGGCGCATGAGCGCCCCGTGCAGCTCGGTGCGCCGAATTCCCCACCCCGGTCCGCGCGAAAAACGACCGTCCACCCTGCGCTCGCCTTCGACATAGCGAATTCCGGCGAACTCCCGTTTTCGCGACACGCTGACGCCCGCGCGCAAAAGGGCCTCGACCGCCGCAGGCATCAGCCCTTCACCGCACGCCTTGTCGAGAACTCCCGGCCTGGCCTCGAGCACGGCGACGTCGAGCCCCGCGCGCGCCGCTTCGATCGCTGCGTAGAGGCCGACCGGACCGCCGCCGGCAACCAGCACGTCGCGTCGCTCGGTCACGTGTCGTCCTGGCCCGCTCCAAGGCGGCTTCGAACGTAGCCGACCGCGCTGCGCAGCATCGCGCCGCCGAGAGTTCGCGCGTTGACGGCCGCCGGAGCGCGCAACTCTCCGCTTCTTGCAAGCCGCAAGGTTTCGCCGCGGCGGATTTTTCCGGAAGAAGTGCGCGGCAGCGTGCCGGGCTCGAGCACGAGCACCTCATCAGGTGAGACCGAGCAGGCCGCCATCACTGCGCGCCGGCACTCCTCGGCCATTCCGTCGCGGGCCTGCCTCGCTTCGACGAACAGCAGCAGCCTCTCACCGCTCTCGCCGATCTCCGCGACCGCGGCTGCGCACCCGGTACGAACGCCGGGGACCGCGTCGACGGCGCGCTCGAGATCCTCCGGCGCGAGGTTGTGACCTCGAAGCACCAGCAGGTCCTTCGCACGGCCAGTGACGTAGAGTCGACCGTCGCGCAGGAATCCAAGGTCGCCGGTGTCGAGCCAGCCTTCGGCGTCGATGGGCGCATCGTCGCGGCCAAAGTAGCCGCTCATTACCGAAGGCCCGCGCACCTGGATGCGGCCGACGCGATTCTCGCCGACGTGGCCGCCGGCATCGTTGCGGATCCTCACGGCGAAACCCGGCAGCGGCTCGCCGCAGCTCACCCACTCGCTTCCGTCCGGATCCGGCTGCACGATACCGAGCGCGATCCTTGCAGTATCGAAACGCTCGCTGCGCCAGCGCGTCCCCGGCCTGGTGAATGTCACCGCCAGCGTGGCTTCGGAAAGTCCGTAGACCGGCATCAGCGCATCGTCGCGGAATCCCCAGCGCGAAAAACGGCGCTCGAATGCCCGAAGCGTTGCTGCCGCCATCGGCTCTGCGCCGTTCATTGCCATCCGCCAGCACGCCAGGTCGCAGCCCTCCAGCTCTTCGTCGCGGATGCGATCGACGCTCAGGCTGTAGGCGAAGTTCGGTGCCGGCGACGTCGTGCCGCGGTATCTGGAAATCGCGCGCAGCCAGATCGCAGGCCGGGCGAGGAAATGTTCGGGAGGAATCAGCGTCAGCGGGCCGGGCCCGAGCAGTGCCGGCAGCAGACAGCCGATCAGCCCCATGTCGTGGTACAGCGGAAGCCAGCTCACGCCGCCCGGATCGTGGCCGAGCTCCGGCGGCAGAAGATGCAGGATCGCGTCGGTGATGCGCTGGCCGTTGGCGAGCATCTGCGAGTGGGACAGCGCCACCGGCTTGGGATCGGTCGTGGTTCCCGACGAGAACTGGATCATCGCGATCTGGTCGGCGCGCGACGGCGCAGCGGCAGCTTCACGGCCGTCGCGAAGCCCGGCCACGCTGCGCACACCGAGACGCGGACGGTAACGGGCCGCGGTCTCCCCGAGGATCCGTCCGATGCGCGAATCGGTGTACAGGACGGCCGCACCGGCGGCTTTCAGCATCGCGGAGGTGCGCTCGTGGTACTCGCCGAGGCGACCAAGGCGCAACGGCGGATAGAGCGCCACCGGGATCGCGCCGATCCACTGGGCAGCGAAGAACAGCTCGATAAATTCGGGACAGGTCGGAAGCACGATGGCGACGCGCTCGCCGCGCCGGATGCCGCTGTCGAGCAGGGCCCCGGCCGTGGTCGCGACGCGCCGGCGAAACTGCGCGAACGGCAGCCAGCTGGCTTCCTCGTGCCGGTCGAGAAACCGGAAACCATAACGGTCGCTGTCGGATCCGGCAGCGGATTCGATGACGTCGGCAAGGGTCACGCTCATGCCTGCTCTCCGGTCTTTTCGACGATGCTGCGCAGCAGGTCATCGAAGTCCCGGATGGATTCTTCGTCTTCCGGCTCGAAGCAGATGTGGAAATGGTCCTCGATCGCGACGACGAGCGACATCCGCTGCAGGGAATCGAAATGGACGTCGAGACCGCCGTCGGGGACAGTGCCTTGCCAGCGCAGCTCGTCGCGCAGGATTTTCTCGACTTCTTCGCGCACGCGTTCGGGATTCACGCTGGGGTTTCCTTCTGCGCGGGCCCGAGGCCCGCGTTTGTCTGCGCGGGCCCGAGGCCCGCGTTTGTCTGCGCGGGCCCGAGGCGCGCGTTTGTTTGCGCAGGCCCTAGGCCTGCGTTTGTTCGCGCGGGCCCGAGGCCCGCGTTCGTTCGCGCGGACTGGCCGCCCGACTCCGGTTCGAGCAGGCGCAGGGCAGCGTCTTCCGATTTCACGCGAGCGCGAAGCAGCAGCGCGTTGCCGACGGTGAACGCCGCGGCGGTAAGCCACGCGCCTCCGACGGCCGGAAGCGCGAACCCTTCGCAGACGACCGCGACGTAGTTCGGGTGTTTCAGCCACCGGTACGGTCCTCGCGCTACGCGGCCGAGGCCCGGCACGACGATGACTCTCGTGTTCCACTGGCGACCAAGCGTCACGATGCACCACCAGCGAAGAGCCTGGCAGGCCGCAGCGACTGCCAGCGCCACCGGCCACAATACCGGCAACTGTGTACGGCCGCGCAGCAGCGGCTCGAGCACGCAGCCGGCGAGAAACGCCGAATGAAGAGCGACCATCGCCGGAAAATGACCGCGGCCGACTTCGCGTCCGCCGCGCTCGAGGCTCCACCTTGCGTTCGAGTTGCTGACCGCGATCTCGATCGCGCGCTCGAGGATCGTCGCGACCAGCAGTGCGTAGTAAAGGCTCACCACTGCACCAGCACGAGCTCGGAGCAAAAGCCCGGTCCAAGCGCGAGCAGCAAGCCGAGGGTATCCGGCTGCGGCCTGGCCTCTTCGATTGCATCGCGAAGGACGAACAGGACCGAGCTGCTCGACATGTTGCCGACTTCCGCGAGCGATCGCCTCGTCAGCGCGAGCTCGCCGGCGCCGAGACCGAGGCTCTCCTCGAACGCATCGAGGACCTTGGGGCCGCCGGGATGACAGATCCACGAGCGGATGTCCTGGCGAGCCACACCGTGCTCGTCCAGGAATCCGTGGACGTCGTCGGCAAGGTAGCTGCGCACGACATCGGGCACCGATGCGGAAAGCACGATGCGGAAGCCTCCGCTCGTGACGTCCCAGCCCATGACGCGCTCGGTATCGGGATAAAAGCGCGACCGTGACGCGAGCACGCGAGGTCCGCGCGCGCCGAGCCGCTTCGATCTGGCGGAGCCCGCCATCACGACCGCGGCGCCGCCGTCGCCGAACAGGCCGCTGGCGATGAGGTTCGGGATCGACAGATCGTCGCGCTGCAGGGTAAGCGAGCAGAGCTCGAGCGACACGAGCACCGCGACGTGATCCGGCCACGCCAGCAGGTAGTCGTGCACGCGGGCGATGCCTGCTGCACCGGCCACGCATCCGAGCCCGAACACGGGAATCCGTTTGACGTCGTTTCTCAGGCCGAGCCGGTTGACGAGCCTCGCATCGATCGAGGGCACGGCAATCCCCGTCACGCTCGTGAAGAAGATGCAGTCGACGTCGGATGCCGCGACGCCGGCTTCCTCGAGCGCGAGCGCGAGCGCACGCGCCGCGACGTCCGTGCCGACTCGCACGTAAGCGTCGTTGGCACCGCCGAATCCGTCCAGCGCAGCATAGTCCTCGATCGGCAGCGCCAGGTGGCGCCCACCCACGCAGACCGAACGGTGCAGGCTGTCGAGGCGCGCGGGGTTGTGGTGCTGTTTCCCCCAGAACAGGCGCAGCGCGTCCAGCAGCTCTTCCTGGCTGTAGTGGTGGGGCGGATGCGCTCCCGCAACCGAGACAATCGAGCTGTGCCTGCTGTCGTTCATGCTCACCGAGGGCCCTGCGTCCCGCACGTTTCGGACGAACCGGAGCGGATTCACATCGGCTTTTCGCCGAAGTTGCAGCCCTCGGCCGGGGCAGACGCGGGGCCGGCTGCGCGCCCGAGGTCCGCCAGATCGGCAGGCCGGGAGCGCGGGACCCAGTACGGAACCCTCGAGCGGTAACGCTCGAAGCGCTCGCCGTAGAGAGCCAGGTAGCGTCGCTCCTTGTGGAGGGGGGCCAGCACGCAGTATCCCGTCCACGCGACGGCCACGATCAGGTGGTCGAGTGTCCAGACCGGAGCGGTCCACAGTATCAGCGCGAACGCGACATAGACGGGCTGCCTGACCCAGCGGAAGGTGCCGCGCGGCTCGAAAGCGGAGTAGCGCGGAGTTTTTCCCCGAACGACCGACCCCCAACCGAGATAGCCGGTCTGAACGCCGAGGCCGGCATCCATCATCGTTCGAAGCAGCAGCAGCCACGAAGCCGCGTAAGCGAGCGACGCGCCCGCAAGCGCGATGCCGCGAGGCGCCATCTGCCACGTCGACAACGGGGACCACAACACGAACGTCGCCAGCAACTGCCAGGCCGCGATCGTGGCGAATGTCGTCGTACCCAGAGCTGCGCCGAGGCCGGAAGGCGCAAGGCGCGCAAGAGCGCGCCGGCCGCCGCGCGACAACAACAGCGAGTGCAGCACGGGGAACTGCACGAGCAGCAGTGCATCGGCGGCGGCGCCAGCGCTGCCTTGCAACGTGCCGATGCCGACGCGCATGCCGGTGTAGAGCCCGGCAATCATCGACGCGACGGCGGCCGCGAACGACAGGTGGCACGCGATGCCCCACGCCAGCGCGACCCGGCGATGCGCGGGCGGCAATGATGTCGTGCTCACGAGGGCCGCCTTTGATCGCGCGAGAGCCCAGCGGCCGCGACTGCCGGCCAAGGCTGCTGCACGGCCGCAACGGCGGTGCTGATCCGCACGTGGCCGGTCACGTGGACGTCGTCCTCGACGCGGATGAGGCCCAGCACCGTCGGTGCTTCGAGCTGGAAATCCTTCAGAGACAGGTGCGCATCGGCATCGAAGGAAACATTCGGCCCCCTGGACTGCCAGTCGCTCACTGCGACGACCACGTCGCGCGAGACGCCGGCGATGACCACGACCCCATGGAGTTGTCCCTGCCCCCGCGCTGCGTCGGGATTGACGGCAGGAAACGATACGCGGATCGACGGCGCACGGTCGGCGTGCAGCATCTCGCGCATCTTTGCGTCGCGAGAGTCGTTGTCGGTGGTCATGCCGGAGACGGGAATGGAGAACTCGACGTCCCACGCACCTGCAGCGGCGGCCGGGTGCAGTGTCGTGGTCACGCGCGGCGCCTTGCCTTCGAAGTCGTGCAGCGAAGAGCTGCCGGCAAACGTGATGTCGCAGGTTGCCTGCGCAGAGCCGCTTTCCTGCGGTACTCCTTGTGGGACTCCTTGCGGGGCTTCCTGTGCGACGGAATCGCTGTGCGCACCGGCCGTGACCAGCAGGAGCGTGAGAAGCATCGCCGCACCGCGTGATGCCGGAACAAGACCTCCACCCATGGCGCATACCGATACGCGCAGCATGCATGCGCTTCAAGGGACGAAGTGAAAATATCTTCATTGCGTGCGCTGCGTATGCGCGCACAGCACGTGCACGAGCAGTCCGGTAATTCACTGCGCGATGCCGATTCCCGCGCGTGACAAATTCGCGCACTGCAAGGTTCACGAAGTCGTCATCCGATGCGCGGGACGAAATGCGCGCAATTTGCGGCAAAAGGCGACGGTGCCGTGGGCTCGATCACGCGCACGCAACTGCGCCCGTACGCTTGCTTCATCGTTCCGTCACGACGCGCACGGCCCGCAACGGACTTCACGCGTTGCGAAAATATTTTGCCGGAGTCGTTCCGAGATTTTCGCGAAACACCTGGATGAAGGCGCTCGTGCTGGCATAGCCGAGATGGACGGCGACCGTCGTGACGGAATCGCCGGCGCCGAGCCGTTCGAGCCCTCGCAGCAGGCGCAGCTGCTGGCGCCAGCGCATCAGCGTCATGCCGGTCTGCTGGGGAAACAGCCGCGCCAGGCTCCTCTCGCTGACAGCGGCCACGCGTGCCCAGGCGGCCGACTCGCGAGAGTCGGCGGGATCGGCCACGAGAGCATCGCAGATCTTTCGCAGCCTGGCATCGGACGGCATCGGCAGCTCCAGCGCGGATACACCGGCAGCCGAAAGCTCGTCGAACAGCACGGCCACGAGGCGACGTTGCCGCTGCTCGTCCAAGGCAGCGTCGGTCTCGGCAATCCGCGTCGCGATCTCGCGCAGCAGCGGCGAGACGCGCAGTACGCCGCAGCGCTTCGGCGCTGCGCTCGGAAGAACGCGCGCCGTGAAGTACAGCGTGCGCATGCGCACGCTGCCGGTCATCCGGATCGAGTGCACGACGCCGGGCGGAACCCACAGCGCACGCAAGGGCGGCACGACCCAGAGCCCGGACGAGGTCTGCACGGTCATCACGCCTTCGATGGCGTAGACGAGCTGGGCGCGGCGGTGGCGGTGGCGGGCCAGCACGTTGCCGTGCGCGAAATCGGCGGCGATTCCCGAAACGTCCCGTTTCTCGTCGCCGGCGGCGACGACCGGCGCTGCTGCCGCATCATCAACCTGCAATTTGCGCGGGCGCACCTTACGGGGCGACGCAATCTGGCGGGATCGCGGCATCTTTCGGCAGCATAGGGCAAGACGGCCCCCCGGCAAGCGCGAGACAATGCCACCCATGAACCGCTTTCATCGCTGGTACTGCCGTTCCTCCCATTGGCGCCGCACTGTGCGCGAGCGCCTGCTGCCGTGGGCCCTGGCCGGAGTGGATCTCGGTGAGCACGTGCTCGAGATCGGACCCGGTCCGGGCCTGACGACGGATGTGCTGCGCACCAGGGTCGCGCGCCTGACTGCCGTCGAGATCGACGCGCGGCTGGCTGCCGCGCTTGCACTGCGCACGCGCGGCACGAACGTCGTCGTGCACGAGGCCGATGCGACAGCGCTGCCGCTGGCCGATGGCTCGGTGACGGCAGTGGTCTGCTTCACGATGATGCATCACGTGCCGTCGCGAACGCTGCAGGACCACGTGCTCGCCGAGGCGGCAAGGGTGCTGGTTCCCGGTGGAACGTTTGCCGGATCGGACAGTACGGACAGCTGCTGGATGCGCATGATCCACCGCGGCGACACGCTGGTCGCGCTCGATCCGGCGACGTTCGCCGCGCGGCTTGCCAATGCAGGCTTCGTCGACGTGATGGTGAGCCGGGCGGCGGGCGCTTTCCGCTTTCGCGCGAGAAAGCCGCCCGCCACCCCTTCGCCGCAGGTAACGGCCTGAACAGACGGCTCAGCGACCCTGGCTGATTTCCCTTTCGGTCTGGTCGCCCTGCCCTTGCAGATCCTGCACCGCAGCGGCCGCGCGGTCGTCGGGCTGAGGGGGCGGGACTTCGCCCTGCGTTACCCCTGCGTCAGGAGCCTGCGGCAGACCCTCGCCGCCGGCAGCGAGACTCCTCAGCCCGTTGTCGATCTGCTCACGGAATCGGTTGTGCATCTCCTGCAGGTCGGCGACCTGCACGCGCGGCTTGGCGCTTACCGGGCAGTCGCCCTGCTTGCTCGCAGTGACTCGTACGCCGATCGCATTGTCGTCACCGGGCGTGTCGTCGAGGCGGCCGAGCACGTCCCCGGCTGTGAGCTCGCACTCCTGACCGTCGGGAGTCGGCACCGTCAGGCTGTCGGCGACGACGAACACCGAGATCGTCGGATCCAGCACCGGAAGCGCGACGGAGGATGCATCGGGCGGAGGCTGGTCAGGATACGAGGCAGCTTCGCGCTGCGCCTTCAGGTCGGCTTCGACCTGCGCGGCAATCGCCTGCTTGACCTCCGGGCTGAGTCGAACCGGGCCGCTCGACGGAGCGGGAGTGGGCTCGGGCTCGGCGGGCTGCGTCGCAGGCGGCGCCTGGTCGTAGCCCGGGGCAGCCGGCTGCTGGTAGTAGTCGGGTGCAGGAGCCTCAGGCGCATACACTGGCGGCGGTGCATAGGCCGCCTGCGACGCCGCGTACGCGAGCTGCAGGTTGGCCGCGAGCAGGTAGTCGGTCAGCCAGAAAGCCGCCGACGGATAGTAGGCCTCCGGCGCGAAATACCCTCCGTAGTAGCCGACCCACGGCGAGCCGTACCAACCCCAGTGATAGTAGACGTGCGACGGCCACGGATCGCATGCCCATCCGTAGAACCCGGAGTGGTAGTAATGCGCGGGCGCGTAGACGTAGTAGGGATGGTCGTGCCAGACCGACTCGCGATACGCGTAGGCGTACGTATGCCCGCCGTGCACGTACGTGCGCTGCACGTACTGATGGCCGTGGTTCGTCATGTAATTTCGTTCGGTGAAGCCATGGTCCCTTCCCATGCTGACGACGCGCTGCCGGCCCGTCGGGTCGCGCCGCTCGACGACGCGATCCTGGGGCTTGAGCCCGCGTCGAACCTCGACGCCGTTCTGGGCGCGGATCTCTCGAACGCGGCCGCGATTGTCCGATCGTACTTCGTTGCCTTTTACCTGCGCGACCCTGCGCTCGGGCTGGCGGACACGACCCGCGGCCTGGGCGTTGTCGCGCTCGCCGCGGCGGGTCGGCTCGCCGGGAGTACCGTTTTCCCCGAGATGCTGCCCGCGCTCGCGACCCGTCGGACTCGCGTTGTCGGTGCCACGGTGGCCGTGCTCGACATCGGCGCCGCGCTCCTGGCCGCGCGCGCCGCGTTCCTGTCCAACGGCCCCGCGCTGTTGGCCCGCACCGCCCTCCTGTCCAACCGCGCCGCGCTGCTGGCCGTGCGTTGAGCGGTCGTTGTTTCGTCCGCGCTCGTCCTGCAGTTGCTGCGCCTGTCCGCCGTGTTTCTCGCCGCGGTTATCGAATCCCTGCGCCGCGCCGGCTTCGTGTCCGCCGCGGTCGGCGCCTCCCTGCCCATGCATCTGCTGGCCGTGCTGGCGCTGCTCCGGGAACTGCTGCTGCTGGGGAACCGCCTGGCGATGCTCCTGCCGCTGCTCGGGAAACTGCTGCTGCTGCGGATAGGCCTGGCGATGGTCGGGGAACTGCTGAGGGGCGTGCGGCTGGAAAGCCGGGCGCTCGTGAACCTGGGGCTGCCCTCCGAAGGTCTGCTGGTGCTGGGGCGGGGCCGAGAAACCGCCTCCGCGGGGCGCAGCGGGCGCGGGTTGCCCGAACTGCGGCGCCTGGTGCTGGCCGCCGCCGCCCCCCCCACCCCCCTGCTGTTTCGGGTGCTCCGGCGCGTTCTGCACCGCTTGCGGGTGCTGTGCGAAGGCCGCGCAGGGGACCGCCAGCAAGGCGGCGACGGCGGCGATCGACACAAAGGGTCCAAAACAGGCGCGGCGGGTTGATTCCGACATTCCAGCCTCCGGGAAATCCTGCTCAGAGCAGATGGTTCCGTTGCGTCTTCGAGTCCGTTCCTGCGGATCCTGGCCTTTTGCCTGGCGTCCGCGGGGACAGCGTCATTCTGCCGCCTGGGTGGGGCACGCCGATAGAGACGCAAGTCACGGTTGGAAATTCTGTTGGAACGCAGGGGCTCCTTCAACCCGACCGCCGGGCATTCGCCTCAGGTCCACTTCCCCGCGTGGAAATCCTGCAATGCGGTCACTTTGATGCCGTCCCGACTGCGCAGCAGCACGCCTTCGGCCGCCGCGGCCGCGCCGGCGATCGTCGTGAAGTACGGTGTCGCCGTCTCCAGCGCTGCGCGTCGCATCGAGAAGGAGTCCTGTACGCTCTTCGGGTCTCCTACCGTGTGCAGCACGAGCTGCACCTTGCCGCCGCGAATCGCGTCCACCGTGTGAGGTCCGCCTTCGTAGACTTTGTTGACGCGGGCGCATTCGAGCCCGAGGCTCTCGAGATCCTCGGCAGTGCCGTTCGTTGCCATCAGCGTCATGCCGGCCTCGACGAGGCGGCGCGAGACACGCCCGATTCTTTCGCGGTCTTCGGGACGCACCGTCACGAGTGCACAACCGGAGCCAGGGAGGCGGTTGCCGGCAGCCTCTTCCGCTTTCGCGAACGCGATGCCGAAGCGGCGGTCGATGCCCATGACTTCGCCGGTCGATCGCATCTCGGGTCCGAGCAGCGTGTCGACGCCGGGGAACTTGAGGAACGGGAACACCGCTTCCTTGACCGACGTGTACGTGGGGATCCGCTCGGCGGTAAAGCCGAGGGCCTCGAGAGTTTCGCCTGCCATCGCGCGCGCGGCCAGCTTGGCCAGCGGCACGCCGATCGCTTTCGAAACGAACGGAACGGTGCGCGAAGCGCGCGGATTGACCTCGAGCACGTAAATGAGGTCGCCGACGATCGCGAACTGCACGTTCATCAGGCCGCAGACGCCGAGCTCGCGCGCCATCGCGACGGTCTGGTGGCGGATCTCGTCCTGCAGCTCGCGGCTGAGCGACCACGGCGGCAGCGAGCAGGCACTGTCGCCCGAGTGCACGCCGGCCTGCTCGATGTGCTCCATGATGCCGCCGATCACGACCTGGTGACCGTCGGAGATTGCGTCGACGTCGACTTCGATCGCGTGATCGAGGAACTTGTCGATGAGCACCGGATGGTCGGGCGAGCTGCGCATCGCGTTCTCCATGTAGCGGCGCAGGTGATCGAACTCGTGGACGATCTCCATCGCGCGGCCGCCGAGCACATACGACGGGCGCACGAGCACGGGCAGCCCCAGCTCGCGTGCGACCTTCTCGGCCTCGCCGACAGTGCGCGCCGTGCCGGCCGGCGGCTGGCGCAGGCCGAGCGCATCGAGAGCGGCATGGAAGCGCTCGCGATCCTCGGCGCGGTCGATCGCATCCGGCGATGTGCCGATGATCGGCACTCCTTCGGCTTCCAGGGCCTTGGCCAGCTTGAGCGGAGTCTGGCCGCCGAACTGCACGATCACCCCTTGAGGTTTCTCGCGAGCGACGATTGCAAGCACGTCTTCGAGAGTCAGCGGCTCGAAGTAGAGGCGGTCGGAGGTGTCGTAGTCCGTCGAGACCGTCTCCGGGTTGCAGTTGACCATGATCGCTTCGTAGCCGGCGTCCTTCAGCGCGAACGCCGCATGCACGCAGCAGTAGTCGAACTCGATGCCCTGGCCGATGCGGTTGGGGCCTCCGCCGAGGATGACGATTTTACGGCGCGACGACGGGGGCGCTTCGTCTTCCTCCTCGTACGTCGAATAGAGGTACGGGGTGTACGCGACGAACTCGGCCGCGCAGGTGTCCACCATCTTGTAGACGGGCGTGATGCCGTCCTTCAGGCGCCTGGTGCGCACGGCCTTCTCGCCGGTGTTCAGCAGCGCGGCCAGTCGCCGGTCGGAAAACCCCCACTGCTTGGCCAGGCGAAGCGCATCGGAAGGCACCTGCGCCAGGCCGCCGTGCCCGGCAAGCTCGCCTTCCATCGCGACGATCTGCCGGATGTTCTCGAGGAACCACGGGTCGATCTTCGTCTTGTCGAACAGTTGCCCGACGCTCGCACCGCGGCGGAAGGCCTCGGCGAGGAACCAGAGGCGCTGCGAGTTCGGCACGCAGATCCTCGCGTCGAACTCGCCGTCGCCGACGGGGTCGGGCGACTCGAAGCCGTGGCTGCCGATCTCCAGCGAGCGCACCGCCTTCTGCAGGCTTTCCTTGAACGTGCGGCCGATCGCCATCACTTCGCCGACCGAGCGCATCTGCGATGTCAGCCGGTCCTCGGCTCCCTTGAACTTCTCGAACGTGAAGCGCGGGATCTTCGTGACGACGTAGTCGATGCTCGGCTCGAAGCTGGCCGGCGTCTCGCGCGTGATGTCGTTGCGGATCTCGTCGAGCGTGTAGCCGACGGCGAGCTTGGCGGCGATCTTCGCGATCGGGAAGCCGGTGGCCTTGGACGCCAGCGCCGAGGAGCGCGACACGCGCGGGTTCATCTCGATGACGACCATGCGGCCGTTGTCCGGATGCACGGCGAACTGGATGTTGCTGCCGCCGGTATCGACGCCGATCTCGCGGATGATCGCGAGCGAGGCATCGCGCATGATCTGGTATTCCTTGTCGGTCAGCGTCTGCGCCGGTGCCACCGTGATGCTGTCGCCGGTGTGCACGCCGAGGGGATCCAGGTTCTCGATCGAGCAGACGATGACGACGTTGTCCTTGCGGTCGCGCATCACCTCGAGCTCGAACTCTTTCCAGCCTTCGATCGACTCCTCGACGAGCGCCTCGTGGATCGGGGAAAGATCGAGCGCCCACGCAAGGTGCTGCTCGTACTCCTCGGCCGTCTTGGCGATGTTCGCTCCCATGCCGCCGAGCGTGCGCGAGGGCCGGATGATCACCGGCAGGCCGATCTCGGCGACGACCCTGCGGCCGTCGTCCATGCTGCGCACGTAGCCGCTGCGCGGTAGATCCAGGCCGATCGAGCCCATCGCGGCCTTGAACAGGTTGCGGTCCTCGGCCTTCTTGATCGCCTCGATGTTCGCGCCGATCAGCTTGACGCCGAAGCGGTCGAGCACTCCGCGCTCGTGGACCTCGAGCGTAAGGTTGAGCGCGGTCTGCCCGCCCATCGTCGGCAGCAGAGCATCGGGCCGTTCGGCTTCGATGATCGCCTCGAGCGCATCGGCCGTCATCGGCTCGATGTACGTGCGGTCGGCGAAGTCCGGATCCGTCATGATCGTGGCCGGGTTCGAGTTGATCAGGATGACCTTAAAGCCTTCTTCCTTCAGCGCCTTGCAGGCCTGGGTTCCCGAATAATCGAACTCGCAGGCCTGGCCGATGACGATCGGGCCGGCGCCGACGATGAGGATGCTCTTGATGTCGTCTCTTTTGGGCACTGCTCAGCTCGCTTGCTCGGGATGGCGGTCGCTGCGGGCCTCGATTTCGCCCTCGATGCCGCTTTTGGAGCGCGTCTTCATCGATTCGACGAAACGGCCGAACAGCGGCTCGGCGTCGTGGGGGCCGGGCGAAGCCTCGGGGTGGTACTGCACCGAGAAGATCGGCAGCTCGCGGTGCGCGAAGCCTTCGACGGTGCGGTCGTTCAGGTTGACGTGCGTGACTCTCAGGGCCGGCGGCATCGAGGATTCGTCGACGGCAAAGCCGTGGTTCTGCGACGTGATCGAGACCCGGCCCGTATCGACTTCGAGCACCGGCTGGTTGCCGCCGTGGTGGCCGAACTTCATTTTGTACGTCGTCGCCCCGAGAGCCAGCGCGAGGATCTGGTGGCCGAGGCAGATGCCGAAGGTCGGCATCGTCGGCGCAAGCTCGGCGACGACGTCGATCGCACCGCGTACCGCGTCAGGATCGCCGGGTCCGTTCGAAAGGAACAGGCCGTCGGCGCCGAGCTCGCGGATCTGCGCGGCGCCGCTGCCGGCCGGCACCACGAGCACGCGACATCCGCTGGCGACCAGGCTGCGCGCGATGTTGAGCTTGAGACCGTAGTCGAACGCGACGACGAGCGGCCCCCGCCCGCTTCCGGTTTGTCCGGGCCGCAGCAGCGTGCCCTCGGCGTAACCTTTCTCGAGGTCCCAGGTCCCGCCGGTCCAGCGATAGCGCGACTTCGTGCTCACTGCCGTGGCCAGGTCCTGCCCGACGAGGCTTGCGCGCGATGCCGCCTCGCGCACGAGAGCGGCCTCGTCGACCTCGCCGGTGGCCATCACGGCCTGCTGGGCGCCGTGGTCGCGGATGTGGCGCACCAGCGCACGCGTGTCGATCCACTCGACGCCGACGATCGCGTTGTCCTTCATATACTCGCCGAGGGACTTCTCGGCGCGCCAGTTGCTCGGCGTGTCCCAGTATTCCTTGACGACGAAGCCGCTGAGGTATGGGCGCGACGATTCGACGTCCTCCTGGTTGATCCCGACGTTGCCGATCTCGGGGTACGTCATCACGACGATCTGCCCGTCGTAGGACGGGTCCGTCAGGATTTCCTGGTAACCCGACAGCGAAGTGTTGAAGACGACTTCGCCTCCCGCCTTGCCTTCGGCGCCGAAGCCGCGTCCGCGAAATACCCGGCCGTCGGCCAGGGTGATGGTTGCCTTCACCTTGCGTCCTCCCACACCACGGTCCCGCCGACCAGCGTCCAGACCGCCTTTCCCTTGAGCTTCCAGCCTTCGAACGGCGTGTTACGACTCTTCGTCGCCATCGCGTCGGCGTGCAGCGTCCATTCGCGCTCCGGATCGAAGACGACGATGTCGGCCACCGCGCCCACCGCCAGGCTTCCGCGCCCGATTCCGAGCACCCGCGACGGCCGCACCGACATCGCATCGATCATGCGGCCGAGGTCGATGCAGCCGCGCCGCACGAGCTCGAGCGAAAGAGGCAGCATCGTCTCCAGTCCGACGATGCCGAAGGCCGCCTTGTCGAACTCGCAGACCTTCTCGTCGCGGTGATGCGGCGCATGATCGGTTGCGATCGCATCGATCGTGCCGTCGGCCAGCCCGCGGCGGACCGCCTCGACGTCGCCCACGCTGCGCAGCGGCGGCTTCATCTTGGCATTCGTGTTGTAGGACTCGACGGCCGTGTCGTCGAGGATGAAGTGGTGCGGCGTCGCTTCGGCCGTCACGTCCAGGCCTTCGGCCTTGGCGCGCCGGACCATCTCGACGGCCTCGGCGCACGAAATGTGCGCGATGTGCAGCCGGCCTTTCGACGTCCTGAGCAGCTCGATGTCGCGCGCCACCATCACCGACTCGCCCGCCGACGGCATGCCCTTGAGCCCGAGGCGCACCGACATGCCGCCCTCGTGCATCACGGCGCCGCAGCAAAGTCCCGGGTCTTCCTCGTGCACGATCACCGGCAGGTGGAACATGCGCGCGTACTCGAGCGCGCGCCGCATCAACGCACTGTCGACGACCGGCATGCCGTCGTCGGACACGGCGACGATGCCGGCTTCGACCATCTCGCCGAACTCGGCCATGCGCTCGCCGGCAAGCCCTACCGAGACCGCGCCGATCGGGAAAACGTTCGCGAAACCTGCTTTTCGTGCCTTCTCGAGGATGTACTGCGTGACCGCGGCGTTGTCGTTGACCGGATCGGTGTTGGCCATGCAGGCCACCGAGGTGACCCCGCCGGCCACTGCCGCGCGACAGCCGGTCTCGATCGTCTCCTTGTACTCGAATCCGGGCTCGCGAAGGTGGACGTGCATGTCGACGAAGCCCGGCGCGACGATGAGGCCGCTCGCATCGAGGACCGGCGTCTCTTCGCTCATGCCCGGCATTGCGAGCTGGGCCGGATCGAGGCTGCCCGGCTCGCCGATGGCGGAAATGCGGCCGTTCTCGACCAGAACATCGTAGCGACCGTCGCGGCCGCCGGCCGGATCGATGACGCGCCCGCCGCGGATGAGCAGCGCTGCAGGCGCAGGGCGGGTGTTTCGCGACGTCGCGATGGCATTCGAGTTGGGCATCGATCGTCGTTCCTGTTCGCCGGATGGCGCCGTCATCGCACCGCCACCCTGGCCGGCGGCGCGCTCGCCGCCAGCGGCCCTTCGGCCGGCGCGACGGTCGTCTGCGAGATCTCGCTGCCGCGCATGCCGTCGGCACCGGGCACCAGCAGCTGGTAGAGCAGCGCCATCCGCAGCGCCACTCCGTTGGCCACCTGGCTCATGATGACCGAATACGGCCCGTCGGCGACTTCGCTGGCGATCTCGATTCCGCGATTGATCGGCCCGGGGTGCAGGATGATGACGTCGGGACTCGCCTTGCGCGCCACTTCGGCAGTGAGGCAGTAGTAGCGCGCGTACTCGTTGAGCGACGGGAAGTAGTTTCCGGTCTGCCGCTCGCGCTGGATGCGCAGCATCATGATCACGTCGGCGCCTTCGACGGCGCGTCCGACGTCGTAGAACAGCTCGGCTCCGAAGCTGCGGAATTCTTCGGGAAGCAGCGTCGGCGGGCCGCAAAGCCGCACCTTCGCACCGAGGGTCCTCAGCGCGTACAGGTTCGAGCGGGCCACGCGCGAATGCAGGATGTCGCCGATGATCGTGACGACGAGGTCTTTCCACGCGATCTGCTTGCGCTGGCGGATCGTCAGGAGGTCGAGCAGCGCCTGCGTGGGATGCTCGTGGCTGCCGTCGCCGGCGTTGATGATCGAGCACTCGACCACGCCGGCGAGGAATCGCGCAGCGCCGGAGGCCGGATGGCGCACGACGATGCAGTCGGGCGACATCGCCGCGAGGTTGCGCGCCGTATCTTCCAGCGTCTCGCCCTTGGTCATGCTCGAGGACGACGTCGAGATGTTCACGGCGTCGGCCGAAAGGCGCTTGGCGGCGATCTCGAACGACGTGCGCGTGCGGGTGCTGTTTTCGACGAAGAGGTTGACGACGGTCTTTCCGCGCAGCGTCGGCAGCTTCTTCACTTCGCGCCGCGACACCTCGACCAGCGATTCGGCCGTGTCGAGCAGCAGCGTGATGTCTTCGGCGGAAACGTTCTCCAGGCCGAGCAGGTGACGACTACGCAGAGCCATTGGCCGCCTCCTCGATGCGCACGGCATCGTTCTGGCCGAACTCCGAGAGCTCGACGCGAACTTTCTGGGAGCGCGAAGTCGGAACGTTCTTCCCGACGTAGTCGGCACGAATGGGCAGTTCGCGGTGGCCGCGGTCGACGAGCACGGCAAGCTGCACGGTCGCCGGGCGACCGAAGTCGATCAGCGCATCCAGCGCCGCGCGGATCGTGCGGCCGGTGTAGAGCACGTCGTCGACGAGCACGACCTTGCGATCGGTGAGATCGAACGGGATCTCGGTCGGCTCCATGCGCGCGGTGGCCCCGAGCCGTCCACCGTCGTCGCGATACAGCGTGATGTCGATGGCTCCGACGCGCGGAGGAGCCTCGATGCCCTCGATTCGCGCGACCGCTTCGGCGATGCGCCGGGCCAGCGGAACACCGTTGGTATGGATGCCGACGAAGCGAACGTCGCGGCCGCCGCCGTTGCGCTCGACGACCTCGTGCGCGATGCGGACGAGCGCGCGCCGCACTCCCGCCTCGTCGAGCACTTCGACCGCCACGTCAGGGCCTGTCCCGCCGGCCGGGCGCGAAAAAAAACCCCGGCGCCGCAGCGTCGAGGTTCGCGCATCCGGATCTCGGCCGGGGTCCGGCCGTGGTCACCACCTGCTTCAAGTTCGCACCCTTCCCGGCCTCTCAGGGCCGGATTAAAGAGCCAATCGGCGCTCTCGGCGCCGCCGGCAGCCCGTTGCTGCCATCCGCGCTGATACGGGAGCCGGTTGTTCGTGTCAACGTCGTCCAGCGCCGCCGGATGCCGTTATGCAGCACAGCGACGGCGCTGATCCCCGCAGGCACCGCTGCGGCCAGTCCCAAGCCAGCGACCTTGCATCCGTTTCGATCCAGCGGCCCGCGCGCGGCGCGCCGCCGCCGGGTGCGGCTCGCCGGAGCAGCCGTTCAGTCCTGCCGCGACGCCTCCGAGGCCTTCCATGTCTCGATTTCCTCCTTGGCGTAGCGGTAGCCCGCATCGACGATGCGGTCGAACGCCTTGAGGTCCATCATGCCGAACTCGCGCACCGGCGGAGCCAGCAGAAGGTCGGCGCGCCTTCCCATCTCGCGCACGCGCGACATCGTTCCGATCTCGGTCGCTTTCAGCGTCAGCGTCATCAGCGTCGGCACGCGGTACTTGCGCGCGAACGGCAGCAGGCGCCCGCGGATCACTGCCCACGGCGACGGCATCCGGCTGTACGGCACCGTGTATTTCCTCTGCGACGACAGGTCGACGGCCACGATGCGGCCGACCGGCTTGGTCTGCATGATGTCCACCGGCATGTTGTTGATGACCGCTCCGTCCACGGCGAGCTGTCCGTCGACGACAGCCGGCGGCATCACCCCCGGCATCGACGTGCTCGCGCGCAGCGCGTCGGGCAGCGAGCCCGACTCGTGCACGTTGACCGAGCCGTCGTCGAGGTTGCAGGAGACCGCGAACATCGGGATCGGCAGGTCTTCGACGCGGCCGGGCAGGTACGTCTCGAGCATGCGCTCGAGCCTGCGGCCGCGAAGCAGCGCGATCAGCGGGAACGTGAAGTCGCCGAAGGGATTGGTCCGCGCGAATGCTTCGCGCACGGTCGCAATCGCCTCGTCGGGCGTCCATCCCTTGGCCAGGCACGCTCCCATGACCGCACCCATGCTGGTGCCGCCGATCCAGTCGGTGCGGATCCCCGCCTCGCACAGCGCTTTGTAGACGCCGAGGTGCGCAAAGCCGCGCGCGGCACCGGCAGCCAGCACGAGGCCGACGGCGTTGCCCGACAGGATCCTCGCGATGCGGTCGAGCTCGTCGTCGCAATCGGACCGCACGTGGAGATGAACGTCGATGCGGCGGCGGGCGAGCCACGCGCCGGTGCCGACGATCGGCCTGGACTTGTCGCCCTGCAGCAGCACCAGCATGCGGCGCGCGTTGGAGGATGCGGTGGCTTCGTCCAGGTCGGACTCGTCGCTGCGGATCGTCGGGTCGCTCGAAGCCTCGGCGACGTAGACCACGATGTCCGACTGCTGGATCGCGTAGACCGTCCACGGCGTCGACACCATCTCGCAGTCGTAAAGCAGGAACCGGTTGGCGCTCTCCTGGTCGTAAAGCCACTGGCGAAGACCCGGCGACAGCTGCCCGGCCGCTTCGAGCCTGTCCACCGGTGCGCCGAGGGATCCGAGCTCGCCCGGCGACACCGCCAGCGTAGCGCCGAAACGCGAGAGCCCGTCGCGCAGCTGGTGCACGAAGCGACGAAGGTGCTCGGAGGCACCGATCGGGATCACCGAGATCGTGCGGAAGCGCCTCGATGCCGGCGCCACCCTGGCCGTGCGGTCCCTGAGCACCCGCGCCATGCGGCGCGCCAGCGTCATCACCACCGCCGGATGGATGCGCGCGAGAGCCTCGAGCTCCGCCGGGCCGACTTCGAAGAGCTGGCTGGTGCGGATCGCGCGCACGTCAGCGCTTCGCGGTGCCCCGGTCAGCAGGCTGATCTCGCCGACGCTGCGGCCGGGTTCGATCTCGCCGAGCCGGGTGGCCGGGCTTCCTTCGGGCGCGCCCTCCGGCGTCATCCAGACTTCGAGGCGGCCTCGAGTCAGGAAGAACAGCGAGCCGCCGGGATCTCCCTGGCGGCACAGCCATTGGCCGCCGTCGAGCTCGATCACGCGCAGCCTGGATAGCACTTCGTCGAGCTCGTCGCTGCCCTCGCCGAAGTACATCTCGAAGAGCTGGCGTACCTTGCCGTCGGGCTCGCTCATGTGGCCGCCTGCTGCGCCGGAGTCGTTCCGGTTGCCAGGGACTCCAGCGTTTCCAGGATGACGCCGATCGACTCGATGAAGTGTTCGAAGCGCTTTTCGTCCTCGGCGTCGAACGGCCGGCCGTCCTTGCGATTGAGGAGCTGCGCGACGCCGAACACTTCGCCGCGGCGGTTCTTCAGCGGGATGCAAAGGATGGTGCGGGTGCGAAAGCCCGATCTCAGGTCGACGTCGCGGTTGAAGCGGGGATCCGCGTACGCATCGTCGACGCGGATCGACTTTCCGCTCTCGGCCGATGACCCCGCAATCCCGCTCCCGATCGGAATTCGCACGACGATGTCCTCGGGCAAGTCCTGGGCTACGCGCAGCCGGAGCGTCTTGCGCCCGGCCTCCACCACGAAGAGCGACGCGCGCTCGGCGTCGAGCAGCTGGCCGAACTTGCGCGTGAACGCGAACAGGCCCTGCTCGAGCATGCTCTGGAACGCGGCGTCGCTGGCCAGCGCCGTCGCTTCCATGAAGCGCTGCGATTCGTCGGTGAGCTGCTGCAGGAGCTCGCGGAACCCTTTCTCGTCGAGCCGGTCGACGACGCTGTCGAGGGACTGGCGCTGCCGGTTTTCGGCCAGCGTCTTCATCATCAGCTGGTTGTTCGCGATGACCGCATCGGTGAACGTCGACAGCCGGCCGTCCTCGAGGTGGACGATGCGGTCGGCGACGTCGAGGATGCGGTTGTCGTGGGTCACCAGCAGGATCGTCGTGCCTTTCTCCTTGGCCAGCGTCTTGATCCGGTCGACGACCTCGCGCCCGGACTCCTTGTCCAGAGACGCGGTGGGCTCGTCGGCGAGCAGGATGTCGGGCTGGGACGCCAGGGCCCTGGCGATGGCGACTCTCTGGCGCTGGCCGCCCGAGAGCTGCTCGCCCTTGTAGTGCAGGCGCTCGCCCAGGCCGACCGCGTGCAGCATGTCGACCGCGATCCTGTTCTCTTCGGCCGGGGAGTAGCGCTGTGTCACGCGCAGGCCGAGCTCGACGTTCTGCACCGCGGTCAGGGCCTGCAGCAGGTTGTGCTGCTGGAAAATGAATCCGATGCGCCGGCGCGCCCTCTCCAGCGCGGCAGCGCCTGCCCCGCACAACTCTTCGCCGAGGATGCGCACGCTTCCTTCCCGGGCCGACCGCAGCGCACCGACCAGCGTGAGCATCGTCGTCTTGCCGGAGCCGGACGGACCGGTGACGATCACGATCTCGCCGCGCGGGATCTCCGTCGAGATGTCGAACAGGATCTGCTTGCGCAGGACGCCCTTGCCGAAGGCGTGGTTGAGGTTGCGTACGACGATGGGCGCTTCGGCGCTCATCAGAACACGTCCGCGGGGTCGAGGCGCCGCACCTTTCGCACCGCCAGAAGCCCGGAGATCGCGCACATCGCGAGCGTCAGGACGAGGACCGCCGCGGCCCGCCCGGCCGTGATGTGCAGCGGCATCATCGTCGCGGACGCCGCCGCGCCGTAGAGGAAATAGACAGCGACCTGTCCGGGGATGTAGCCGAGCACGCCGAGGATCGCCGCCTGCTGGATCACGATGCCCGAGACGAAGCGATTCGGGTAGCCCATCGCGCGCAGCGTGCCGTACTCCCGCAGGTGCTCGGAGACGTCGGCGAACAGGATCTGGTAGACGATGATGGCCCCGACGACGAAACCCATCACCGCGCCGAACGCGAAGATGTAGCCGACGGGGGTCGCCGAGTTCCAGTAGTCGATCTCGTGCTGGACGAACTCGGCCTTGGTCAGGACGAAGATGTCCTTCGGCAGCAGCTTCTCGATCTTCTCCCTCACGGCGACCGGGTCGGACCCCGGCTTCAGCTTGATCAGCCCGAGCTCGATGTCGTTGCGCGAGCGCGTGGGAAACAGCCGAAGCCAGTTGTCCTCGCTCGTGATGATGTTGCCGTCGATTCCGAACGACGGTCCCATCTCGAAGAGGCCGACCACCTTGATCTGCCGGTCGTTGAGCTCGGCCTGCAGGGGATGGGCCGGGTCGAAGGTGGCCGCTACCGGGCCGAATTCCGGCCGGGAGTGGTCGTCGAACAGCAGCACGTCCTCCTTGTCGAGCAGCTTGCGCCCCTCGCGAAACCCTTTCGTGTCGAGGAGGTCGTCCTCCGGGTGGATGCCGAAGATCGTGATCGCACGATGCTCGTTGTTCCACGGGTTCTTCCAGATTCCGGGCGCGATCCACACGGGGCTGACCCGCTCGACTTCGCTCACGCCAAGCGCTTCGTAGAGACGCCGGATCGAGAACGGCTCGGGCCGGACGATGAAGATGCTGTTGTGGCTGAATAGCGCGATGTCGTAGTCGAGTCGCTCGTGGTAGCGCACGGCGCTCTCGAACAGGGCCGAACGGAAGCCGAGCTGCATCATGATCAGCAGCACGGCGAAGCCGATGCCGGAGACGGCCACCAGCAGTCGCATCGGGCTGTGACGAAGCTGGAGCCAGCCGAGCGGAAGCCTCACGGTCGCTTCATCCGGTCACTCTCGCTGCCAGCCGCATCCTTCACACCTCCGCGCCGCACGGTCGTTTCTCAGGGGTGGATCAGGACATCGACCTGGAGGTTGCTGAGGCTGGCCACAGGCTTCGGGTCGTCCAGCAGCACTTCGACTTCGACGATGCGGGCGTCCTTGCGCGCGGCGGGGTCGGTGCCCGTCGCATCCTGCTTGCGCACCTGGAGCCTGACGCGTTCGACCTTTCCCGAAAGAGGCGCAGCCAGCGCGCTGCTCGTCACGGTCGCCTTCTGCCCGACCTTGACGCGGCCGATGTCGGTCTCGTAGATCTCGGCGATCGCGTACATGCGGTCGACGTGCCCCATTTCGAGGACTCCGTCCGCGCCCATCAGTTCTCCCGGGCGCTTGAGGATCCTCAGCACGCGTCCGCCCATCGGCGCTTTCACGTAGCAGCGGTCGAGCTCGGCCTGCGCGCGATCGACCTCCGCCCGGGCCACCGCGACCTTGAGGTCCGCCGCCTGGGTCGCGATCTTCGCCGACGTGCAGGAGCCGGACAGCGCTTTCGCGTCGCCCGCCGCGATGTCGGCCTCTTCGGTGGATGCCACTCCGGTCTTGAGAAGATTCGAGCGTCGCGTCGAGGTCCTCTGCGCAACGTCGGAGCGCGAACAGATGTCCTGCTCCTGCCCCAGCGCCATCGCCGACTCCTTCTCGGCAAGAGCGAGCTCGGCCTTGCGCAGGCCCACCTGGGCCTGCTCGCTCGTCGCGGTGTCGGTGACGGCGAGCAGCTGGCCTTCGGTCACGTCGTCGCCGGCTTCGACCAGCAGCTGGCGCACCACGGCGCCGTTGACGGCGTTGACCATCGACGGCGCCGACACGCGGATGATGCCGTGCTCGGGCTCGATGCGGCCGAGGGCCGACACGGCATCGCCGGCGACGGGAGCGCCTTCGGATGCCTGCGCGGTCGCGGCCGCGGCGGCTGGGGCCGCGGCGAGCGCCAGGCACAGCAGGGCAGCGGCAAATCCGCCGCGATACGTACGTCGATGTGGAACCATGCTGAGGAGCACCCTGGACAGCCCGAACTCCGGGTTCGGCAAGGCACAGCCTCGGGACCGGGTCCCCGAGACGAAACAAAACCCACCTGGATCGAGGCGCGGTTCCTACTCTCGGCCGGCCGTCGTCGCAAGTTTGTCGCGAGCCGGGACCGTGACCGCCGCCACGTCCGTCCGCGAGCCGCACGGCGGCCCGGTCACTGGATCAGCGAGCCCATCCGCGAGAGCCGCGGGCGGAACGTGTCCGAGTCCCACGACCAGTACAGGATGAACGCCTTGCCGAGGATGTCGTCGATCGGAACGGTTCCCCAGAACCGGCTGTCGTGGCTGTGGTCCCGGTTGTCGCCCATCACGAACACCTGTCCGTCCGGAACCGTGAACGGACCGAAATTGTCGCGAGCAGGCACCAGGCGTGCCCCGGGCTCGTACCAGGCGTGCGGGTCGTCGACCTTCTGGCCGTTGATGTAGACGACCTTGTCCTTGACCTCGATGGTGTCGCCGGCAATCGCCTTGACGCGCTTGATGAAATCCTTGGTGCGGTCCTCGGGATAGACGAACACGATGACGTCGTCCTTCTGCGGCTTGAACACCTCGAACACGCGCTTTTCGATGAAGGGAATGCGGATGCCGTAGAGGAACTTGTTGACGAGCAGGTGGTCGCCGACCAGCAGCGTCGGCTTCATCGACTCGCTCGGGATCTTGAAGGCCTGGATGAGGAACGTGCGGATGAACAGCGCCAGCAGGATCGCCATGCCGAACGCTTCGAGGTACTCGCGAAGCGTCGAGCGAACGTCGCCTTTGGCCTGCGTTGCCGCAGCCTGCTTTTCGGGGACCTTCGCGGCGTCGGAGCCGGGTTTCTTCGCCATCGCGGGCTTTACTCCCCGACCTTCAGGATGGCGAGGAACGCCTCCTGGGGAATCTCGACGCTGCCGACCTGCTTCATGCGCTTCTTGCCTTCCTTCTGCTTCTCGAGGAGCTTGCGCTTGCGCGTGATGTCACCGCCGTAGCACTTGGCCGTGACGTTCTTGCGCATGGCCTTGACCGTCTCGCGCGCGACGATCTTGCTGCCGATGGCGGCCTGGATCACGATCTCGAACATCTGACGAGGAATCAACTCCCGCATTCGGCTGGTCAGGTCGCGGCCGCGCAGGAACGCGCGCTCACGGTGACAGATCATCGAGAGCGCGTCCACTTTCTCCCCGTTGATCAGCAGGTCGAGCTTGACCAGGGGCGAGACGCGAAAGCCCACCGGCTCGTAGTCGAGGGAGGCGTAGCCGCGGGACGTGGATTTCAGGCGGTCGTAGAAGTCGTAGACGATCTCCGACAGGGGGATGTCGTACTCGATCACCGCCCTGCCGGCGGTGGGAAAGCGCAGGTCGGTCTGGGTGCCGCGCTTGTCCTCGCACAGGGCCAGCACGCCGCCGACGTACTCGGACGGCACGTGGACGGTGGCTTTGACGTAGGGCTCGGCGATCGAATCGACCCGCGCCAGGTCCGGCAGCTTGGCGGGGCTGTCGATCTCGATCGAGGTGCCGTCGCTCAGGTGCACCTGGTAGACCACCGTCGGCGCCGTCGTGATCAGGCTCAGGCCGAACTCGCGCTCGAGCCGCTCCTGCGTGATCTCGATGTGCAGGAGCCCGAGGAACCCGCAGCGGAATCCGAAGCCGAGCGCCGTCGAAGTCTCGGGCTCGTACGAGAACGACGAGTCGTTGAGCTTGAGCTTCTCGATCGCGTCGCGCAGCGCCTCGTAATCCGAGCTGTCGACCGGATAGATGCCGGCGAACACCATCGGCTTGACGACCTTGAAGCCCGGCAGCGCCTCGCTGCACGGCTCGGCCGCCAGCGTCACCGTATCGCCCACCTTCGCCTCGGCGATGTCCTTGATGGCCGCCGCGAGCACGCCCACTTCGCCCGGCCCGAGCGACTCCACCTCGACCGGGCCCGGCCGGAAGACACCGACGCGAGTGACGTCGTAGTCTCGCGTGGCCTGCAGCAGGCGGACGCGGTCACCCTTGCGAACGGTTCCGTCGATCACGCGGATCTGCACGACGACGCCGAGGTACGGATCGAACCACGAATCGAAGATCAGCGCCTTCAGCGGCGCACCCGGCGTCGTCCGCGGCGGCGGGACTTTCGCGACGATGGCCTCGAGCACCTTGTCGACCCCGAAACCGGTCTTGGCGCTGACCTCGATCGCTTCGGAGGCGTCGATGCCGATCAGGTCCTCGATCTGGCGCCTGGTGCGCGCCGCGTCGGCCGCCGGCAGGTCGATCTTGTTCAGCACCGGCACGATCTCGAGGTCGTGGTCGAGCGCAAGGTAGACGTTGGCCAGCGTCTGAGCCTCGACGCCCTGGCTGGCATCGACGATCAGCAGCGCGCCTTCGCACGCGGAGAGCGACCGGGAGACTTCGTAGCCGAAATCGACGTGGCCCGGCGTATCGATGAGGTTGAGAATGTAGAGAAGGCCGTCGGCGGCGCGATATTCCAGGCGCACGGCGCGAGCCTTGATCGTGATGCCCCGCTCCCGCTCCAGGTCCATGTCGTCGAGCATCTGGTTGGAGCTTTCGCGCGCGCTGACCGTGCCGGTCTTCTCGAGCAGGCGGTCGGCCAGCGTCGACTTGCCGTGGTCGATGTGCGCGATGATCGAAAAGTTGCGAATGCGGGAAACGGACATGCGCGGAAGCGTCCCGGAGCGGCCGCTCGAGAATCGCGACCGCTACGACCGCGAGCGAAAGAAGTCAACCGTCGCGGCAAGCCCGTCGTCGAGACGGACTTGCGGACTCCAGCCGATCTCGCGCCGGGCTTTGTCGAAGCTGAGCACGCTGCGCCGCACCTCGCCTTCCTTGGCCGGCGCGTGCTCGGGCGCGACGTCGTGGCCCGTCAGGCGCCGCAGCTTGGCGTGCAGCTCGACGACGCTCGTCTCCTGGCTCGTGCCGATGTTCACTGCTCCGCAGCAGGCAGACGTGAGAGCCGCAAGGTTCGCACGCACGACGTCACCGACGAACACGTAGTCGCGCGTCTGCTGGCCGTCGCCGTAAATCTGGCAGCTTGTGCCCGCCAGCAGCGCCCTGGAGAAGATCGAGACGACACCGGCCTCACCGTGAGGATCCTGGCGCGGCCCGTAGACGTTCGCATAGCGCAGAGCCACGTAGCGCATTCCGCAGAAACGCCGGTAATATTCGAGGTAGTGCTCGCCGGTGAGCTTGCTGACGCCGTACGGGCAGACGGGGATCGTCGAATGCTCCTCGGTCGTCGGGAACTGGTCGACTTCGCCGTAGACAGTGCCGCCCGACGAGGCGAACAGCACCGCGCCGGTGCCGGCGCGGCGGCAGGCTTCGAGAAGCCGCACGAACCCCACGACGTTGACGTCGGCATCGAACGCCGGGTCCTCGACCGAAAAACGCACGTTCATCTGCGCGGCGTGGTGGCAGAGCACGTCGGGTTTCTCGCTCGCGACGACGGCGGAAGCCTCGCCGCTGCGGATGTCGAGCTGGTGGAAGCGCGCAGCCGCCGGCACCTGGGCGCGGTGCCCGCTCGAGAGATTATCGAGGACGAGGACGTCGTGCCCCGCCGCGACGAACGCATCGGCGAGGTGGGAGCCGATGAACCCGGCGCCGCCCGTGACGAGGATCTTCATGCCGCCGAGGTCAGCTTGTTCCGGAAGAACTCGATGGTGCGCGCCAGGCCGTCGTCCAGTACCACTTTCGGCTCCCAGCCGAGCAGGCGCCGGGCGCGGCCGATGTCGGGCTGGCGCACCTTCGGGTCGTCCTCGGGCAACTCGCGGTAGACGATCCTCGAGCCGGTGCCGGCCAGGTCGCGGATCTTTTCCGCGAAGTCCTGGATGGTCATTTCCGCCGGATTGCCGAGGTTGACCGGCATCGTCTCGTCCGACCACAGCAGCCGCGTCAGGCCTTCGACGAGATCGTCGACGAAACAGAAGCTGCGCGTCTGCGAGCCGTCGCCGTAGACGGTGATTTCCTCGCCCTTCAAGGCCTGGCACATGAAATTCGGCACGACGCGGCCGTCGCGCATGCGCATGCGCGGACCGTAGGTGTTGAAGATCCTCGCGATGCGCGTCTGCACGCCGTGGGTGCGATGGTAGGCCATCGTCATCGCCTCGAGAAACCGCTTGGCCTCGTCGTAGACGCCGCGCGGCCCGATCGGGTTGACGTTGCCCCAGTAGTCTTCCCGCTGGGGGTGCACCAGCGGGTCGCCGTACACTTCAGAAGTGGACGCGACCAGGATGCGTGCGTTCTTCTCGCGAGCCAGCCCGAGCGCCTTGTGGGTGCCGAGCGAGCCGACTTTCAGCGTCTGGATCGGAAGCTCGAGGTAATCGACGGGGCTTGCCGGCGACGCGAAGTGCAGCACGGCATCCAGCGGCCCCTTTACGTAGACGTAGTTGGTGATGTCCTGCTGCAGGAACGTGAACTTCGGATTCGCGAAAAGATGCGCGATGTTGTCGCGGTCGCCGGTGAGCAGGTTGTCGACGGCGATCACGTCGTGACCGTCGGCCAGGTGACGCTCGCAAAGGTGGGAGCCGATGAAACCGGCTCCACCGGTGATCAGTACGCGACCCATCGCTGCGCTTCCTGCCTAGGCCGCCGCTCCACGGCCGATCGGGTAATACGTGAACCCGCGCCCGTGCATGTCCCGGGGCTCCCACAGGTTGCGACCGTCGAAGATCACCGGAGCCTTGAGCATGCCGCGGATGCGGTCGAAGTCGGGATGACGGAACTCGTTCCACTCGGTGACGATGCACAGCGCGTCGGCGCCCGGCAGCGCGTCGTAGTTCTTCGTGCAGTAATTGACCGACTTGCCGAAGAAGCCGCGCGCGACTTCCATCGCCTCCGGATCGTGCACGTTGACGTTGCAGCCGGCGGCCAACAGCTCGCGCACCAGGCCGATCGACGGCGCCTCGCGCATGTCGTCGGTGCGCGGCTTGAACGCCAGTCCCCAGACCGCGAACGTGCGCCCGGCCAGGTTGCCGTCGTAGTGCGCGGCGACCTTCTCGAACAGGCGGCGTTTCTGGCGGTTGTTGACGTCGTCGACGGTGCGCAGCAGCGAGAAGTCCATCCCCGCCTCGGTGGCGGTGTGGATGATCGCGCGTACGTCCTTCGGGAAGCAGGAGCCGCCGTAGCCGAGGCCCGGATAGAGGAAATGCATGCCGAGGCGGCGGTCCGTGCCGATGCCCTGGCGCACCGATGCAACGTCGGCGCCTACCCTTTCGCACAGGTTGGCGATCTCGTTGATGAAGGAGATCTTGACCGCGAGCAGCGAGTTGGCCGCGTACTTGGTCATTTCGGCGCTGGCATTGTCCATCACGAGGATCGGAGCGCCGCCGCGCACGAACGGCGCGTACAGGTCCTTCATGATGTCGGCGGCCTTCTGGCTGGCAGCGCCGATGACGACGCGGTCCGGCTTGAGGAAGTCCTCGATGGCCGCGCCTTCCTTCATGAACTCCGGGTTGGAGACGACGTCGAAGGGATGGGCCGTGCATTCGGCCAGAATGCTGCGCAGCGCAGCCGCCGTGCCGACGGGCACCGTGCTCTTGGTCACGACGACGCGGTAGCCGTCCATCGCGTTGGCGATGTCGCGCGCCGCCTGGTGCACGTAGCGCATGTCGGGCGCGCCGTCATGCTCACCTTGCGGAGTTCCGACTGCGATGAAGCAGACCAGCGACTCGGCCACCGCTTTGCGGACGTCGGTCGTGAACGCGAGGCGTCCCTCCTCGACGTTACGCTGGATCAGCTCCTCGAGCCCAGGCTCGTAAATCGGAACTTCGCCGGCCTTGAGCCTGGCGATCTTCTTCTCGTCGATGTCGACGCATGCGACGTCGTTGCCGCTCTCGGCGAAGCAAGTACCGGCGACCAGCCCGACGTAGCCGGTGCCGATGACACAGATCTTCACTCAGTCGTCTCCTCAAATCTGCGGCGCGCGCCAACTCTCGCGTGCCAACGGGCGGTAAAAAGCCTGTTCCCGCAAGGCCTTACCCGCCTAGTTGTGAATGCGAGAAAGTATCCGCATCCCCCTGCCCCGGCAAGTCGCCGCAGCGCTCCTTGGCAGAAATTTGCGCGCTTTTGCCCTGCGGACAGCCTTCTGCGCATCCCCGGGGCGGCTGCGCGACGGCAAACGGCTGTTCGGCCAGCGTACGCGGTGCGTCAGGCGGAGGATCGGCCGTCGCGAGGCGCCAGGTCCTCGGCCACGGTGTAAATCGGCTTGCCTTGGCTCTCGTGGTAGGTGCGCGCGAGCATTTCGCCGATCAGCCCCATCATCACGAGCTGGACGCCGGTCACGACGAGCAGCACGGCGAGCATCAGGATCGGCCGGTTCGCAAGCGGGTAGCCGAGCACGAGCTTCTCGAAACCGAGCATCGCCAGGATCAGCGCGCCGGCGCCGCCGAGCACGACGCCCCAGACGCCGAAGACGTGGATCGGTCGCGTCGCGTACACCGAAAGGAAACGCACCGTCAGCAGGTCCAGCACGACGCGCACCACGCGCGAGATGCCGTACTTGGAGGTGCCTGCCACGCGCGGGCGGTGATTGACCACCACCTCGTCGACGCGGGCACCGAGATCGGCCGCAATGGCCGGGATGAAACGGTGCATCTCTCCGTACAGGCGCAGCTCCCGCGCGAGCGGTCCGCGGTACGCCTTCAGCATGCAACCGTAGTCGTGCACGTGGACGCCGGTGATCGCACGGATCATCCAGTTGGCAGCCATCGACGGCAGCAGCCTGGTCATCCAGTCGTCCTGGCGATCCAGGCGCCAGCCCGATACCAGGTCCCAGCCTTCCTCGAGCCTCGCGATCAGCCTGGCGATGTCGCGCGGATCGTTCTGGCGATCGGAGTCGAGCGTGACGACGATGTCTCCTGTCGTGCGCTCGAGCCCTGCCGCGACGGCGGCCGTCTGGCCGAAATTGCGGCGGAAGCGCACCACGCGCACGTGCGCATCGCGCTCGTGGATCTCGCGCAGCACGTCGAAGGAGCGGTCGGAGGAGCCGTCGTCGACATAGACGATCTCGTAGCTGCGGCCGAGCGCCGCCAGCGCCTGCGTCAGCTCGTCGTGCAGCGGCCGGAGGTTTTCCTCCTCGTTGAAGACCGGCAGCACGACCGAGACGTCCACCGAAAAACTCCGCTCAGCTCTGGAAGTCGGTGATCGCCATGAACTGGCGGAAACGCTTGTCGATGTCTTCGCGCGCGAGGCCTTTCAGGCGTCCGAGGCCGAAATCCTCGACGGTAAACGACGCGACGACGGTTCCGTAGACGATCGCGCGCCGGAGCGTGCGGCTGGTGACTTCTCCGTCGGCCGCGAGGCTGCCGAACAGGCCGCCGGCGAACGTGTCGCCGGCGCCTGTGGGATCGACGACGTTTTCGAGCGGAAAGGCCGGCACCGCGAAGATCTCCTTGTCCGAGAACTGCAGGGCGCCGTACTCACCGCGCTTGACGATCAGGTGACGCGGCCCCATCGCGAGGATCTTGCGCGCGGCGCGCACCACGTTGTTTTCGCCCGCCAGCAGCATCGCTTCCGAATCGTTGATGCTCAGCAGGTCCACCCGCGCGAGCAGCTCGCGAAGCTCGGCCGGCGCGGCGTGGATCCAGTGGTCCATCGTATCGGCGCCGACGTACTCGGGAGCCTCGAGCTGGCCGAGTACGTCCGACTGCAACGAAGGCTGGATGTTGGCCAGGAACACGAACTCGCTGCCGCGGTACGACTCGGGCAGCTTGGGCTGGAAGCTCTCGAAGACGTTGAGCTTCAGGTCCAGCGTGTCGCGCACGTTCATGTTCTCGTGGTAGCGGCCGTGCCAGCGGAACGTCTCGCCGGCGGTCATCTCGAGCCCGTCGAGGTTGATCCCGCACTCGACGAGAAAGCGGCGCTCGGCTTCCGGAAAGTCCCCGCCGACGACGCCGACGAGGTTGACCGGCGCAAAGAAGCTCGCCGCCACCGAGAAGTAGCTGCAGGCGCCGCCGAGCACCCCTGCCGCACTGCCTCCGGGAGTCTCGACGTGGTCGATCGCCACCGATCCGACCACGCATACCGATTTTGCCGATGAAGCCTTTTTTGCCGTCTTCGCCATCTGAACTGGTCCCCCTTTGCTCACTCGAAAAGCCTGCCGATCAGAAGCTGCAGCCGCTTGCGCGCCTCCGGTGCAATCGCCGACGGCGACGTGATCACTGCGTGGTCGAGGGCGCGCGTGCACGCGCAGGTCCTCGCCACCGATGCCACTTGCGATGCGATCTGCACCACCGCCCGCCTTGCCAGCCCGGCGTTGGCCTCCAGGACCGCCAGGATGTCGGTGACGTCTACCGTCTCGCTCTCGCTGCGCCAGCAGTCGTAGTCGGTGGCCAGCGCGATCGTCGCGAAGCAGATCTCGGCCTCGCGCGCGAGCTTGGCCTCCTGCAGGTTGGTCATGCCGATCACGCTGGCTCCCCAGGAACGGTAGAGCCTGGATTCGGCCCGCGTCGAGAACATCGGCCCTTCCATGCACACGTACGTGCCGCCTTCGTGCACGACGGCGCCCGCGCCGCGTACGCACTCGGCAACCACCGCGGACAGCGGCGCGCAGAACGGGTCGGCGAAGCCGACGTGCGCGACGCAGCCGTTGCCGAAGAACGTCGAGATGCGGCCGCGCGTGCGATCGATGAACTGATCGGGGATGACGACGTGCCCCGGCGCGACATCTTCCCGCAGGCTGCCGACGGCGGAAATCGATACGATGGCCGAGGCCCCGAGCTGCTTGAAGCCGTGGATGTTCGCCCGGTAGTTGAGCTCGCCCGGAGCGATGCGGTGTCCGATGCCGTGGCGAGGCAGGAAGGCAACCGCCTGGTCGCCGATCCGGCCCGTCACGTAGGGATCCGACGGCCTCCCGAACGGAGTATCGAGCTCGACTTCGCGAACGTCAGCCAGGCCGTCGATCCTGTACAGGCCGCTGCCGCCGATCACGCCGAGAACTGCTGCCGATTCCCTCATCGTCTGCCTGGGCTGCGAGCCCCTCCCGCATTCCTGTTCGCCGTCGCGCACGAGCGCCGCAGCCTCGCGCGCGGACGCAGCGCTCCGCCGTGCTCAGCCGCGAACGAAGCGCACCGTAGGCCCCGCCTCGATCGTCAGCACGCGGACGGAAGGAAAAAGCTCTCCATCGACGGTGAACGATTGCGGCTCGGCGAATTCGATACGGAAACGCCGGGCCATGTTGTCATACAAGGTATCGAGCCCTGCGGGAAATCCCCGCCGGAAGCGCGGAAGCCGCCACAGGAGCTGGCCGGGCGTCGCCGGCCCCGCCAGTACGTGGAAACATCCCTGCTTGCGACCGCTGAGATAGAAAGGCTGCACGCCGAGGCCGATGTGGCGCACCGAGCTGGCCAGCACCAGCGTGTAGTCGTGAAACGGCAGCGGCTCGCCGTCGCATTCGGCCTCGCCGCCGAGCACCGGCACGATCCTTTCGATGAACGACCCTTTGCCGAGCCACGACAGGCCGCAGCGAAGCAGGATGCCGGCGGCCGACAGGGGCCCCGGGTTTGCTCCCTCGTAGTATTCCTCGAGGAAATGCGTGATCAGCCCGGCGCCGACGATGCTGCCGTAAATCGAATCGTTGACCCTCAGCAGCGGCCTCTCGACGCAGCGCAGGTCGCGCCGCGAGCGATACGCCGACATCACCTTGCCGAGGAAAGCCTCGGGCAACACCGGCCCCCCGATCGTACGCGACACGTTGTTGATGGTGCCGCCGCGCAGCGCGACAAAGCGCGGCAGGTTCTGCTCGCCCCAGACGCCGACGGCGTGCGAGATGGCGTGGCACAGCGACCCGTCTCCGCCGCTGATCGCGACAATGTCGAACCCCCGCGCGCGAAAGCCCTGCAGCGTCGCATCGAGGGCGTCGAGATTGGCCGTTTCGACGACCTCGCCGTCGCCGCCGACGACGGCCGTCAGGTGCGCGGCAGTGCCCGGCCGTTCGCGGTTTCCCGAGGCCCGCGGATTGACGATCACGCCAATGCCGGCCAACTGCGTCTCAGCCTCCCCGCTTCTCGCGCGAGCCCGCGCTCGCGGCGAGCTGGCCGCACGCAGCCTGGATGTCACGGCCGCGGCTGGCCCGCACCGTGGTGTGAATGCCGTGCGCGAGCACCGTTTCCTGGAACGCGAGCACCGTCCGGTCATCCGGCCGCCGAAAGCCGGAGCCCTCCCATTCGTTGAACGGGATCAGGTTGAGCTTGACCGGAAGACCCGCGAGCAGGCTTGCCACGGCTTCGGCCGCATCGATGCTGTCGTTGATGCCGGCGAGCAGCGTGTACTCGAACGTGATGCGCTTGCGACGCGGCAGCTCGAGCCGCCGGCAGGCGCCGATGAGCTCGGCCAGCGGATAGCGCCGGTTGACCGGCATCAGCGTGTCGCGCACGTCGTCGATCGCCGAGCCCAGCGAAATCGCGATGTGCACGTCGGTCTCGCGCACCAGCCGTTCGAGTTGAGGGACGAGCCCGGCGGTCGAGACGGTGATCCGGCGCGGCGAGATCGCCAGTCCCCACGGCGCCGTCAGGATTTCGATCGAGCGCACCAGCCGGTCATAGTTCGCGAGCGGCTCGCCCATTCCCATGAATACGTAGTTGGTCAGCGGCTCGGGCCTGGCCACCTCGCGCGCCATCATCACCTGGCCGACGATCTCGAAGGGCTCGAGGTTGCGCAGCAGGCCGAGGCGCGCGGTCGCGCAGTACGCGCAGTCGAGTGCGCAGCCGACCTGGCTCGAAATGCACAGCGTCGTGCGCTCGTCTCGCGGGATCAGCACGCTTTCGACGACGCGGCCGTCGGCCAGGCCGACCAGCAGCTTGCGCGTGCCGTCGCTCGACTCATCGAGCAGCGAGCGATCGGGCCGGGTGGTGTCGAAATCTTCTTCGAGCGCCGAGCGCACGACCGCGGGAAGATTGTGCATCTCCGCGACGTCGCAGGGCGGCCGGTTGTAGAGCCATCCGGCGACCTGTCCCGCGCGATACGCGGGGAAGCCGCGCCCGGCGCACCACAGCGAGATCTCGTCGAGAGTCAGCGAGCGGACGTTCTGGCGGCGCGCGCCAGCGCGGGGCCGCGCCGGCGACGGCGCGCCCCCGGGAGCGTCCGTCGCCGCAGCCGTCACGTCGTTCTCCTTCCGGAAAGCCGCCTCAGCGGCTCTGGATCTGGAGGGCGTTGAAGAAATAGCCGATCTCGAACGCGGCCGTTTCCGGTGCGTCCGAGCCGTGCGCAGCGTTGCGCTCGATGTTGGTGCCGTAGAGCTTGCGCACGGTGCCGGCGTCGGCCTTGGCCGGATCGGTCGCACCGAGCAGCTCGCGGTGGCGCAGGATCGCATTCGGGCCCTCGAGCACCGAGACGACGACGGGGCCTTCGGTCATGAACGTACAGAGGTCGTTGAAGAACGGCCTCGCCTTGTGCACGGCGTAGAAGCCTTCTGCCTGGCTGCGCGACAGCTGGATCATCCTCGTCGCGACGAGGTGGAGACCGCCTTTTTCGAAGATGGAAAAGATGCCCCCGATCGCGTTCTTCGCGACCGCATCGGGCTTGACGATGGAAAGGGTCCGTTCGGCCATGTTCTTCTCTGTATCCTTTTCGCTGTTCGCATTCAGCCGCGCATGACCGCGACGAGGGTTTCGCCGAGCTCGGCGGGACTGGGAGCCACTCGAATGCCGGCTGCCTGCAGCGCTTCGATCTTCTCGGCGGCCGTTCCCTTGCCGCCCGATACGATCGCACCGGCATGCCCCATCCGCTTGCCGGGAGGCGCAGTCTGCCCGGCGATGAATCCGGCGACCGGCTTCTTCATGTTCTCCTTGATCCAGGCGGCGGCATCGATCTCCGCCGCGCCGCCGATCTCGCCGAGCATGAACACCGCGTCGGTGTCCGGGTCGTTGTTGAAGAGCCCCAGCGCGTCGATGAACCCGGTGCCGATGATGGGATCGCCGCCGATGCCGATGCAGGTCGACTGCCCGATGCCGCGCAGCGTGAGCTGGTGCACGCACTCGTAGGTGAGAGTGCCGCTCTTGCTGATGACGCCCACGCGACCCGGCTTGTGGATGTAGCCCGGCATGATGCCGACCTTGGCTTCACCCGGCGTGATGATGCCCGGGCAGTTCGGACCGATCAGGCGCGCCTTGCCGCCTTCGAGGCCACGCTTGACGCGGACCATGTCGGCGACCGGAATTCCCTCGGTAATGCAGACGATCAGCGCGATGCCCGAATCGGCGGCCTCGAGGATCGCGTCGGCAGCTCCGGCCGGCGGCACGTAGATGACGGACACGTCGCAGCCCTGCTGTGCAACCGCGTCGGCCACCGTGTCGTAGATCGGGACGCCTTCCCACGAGGTGCCCGACTTTCCGGGCTTGACGGCTGCGACCATCTTGGTGCCGTAGTCGCGGCAGCCGAGCAGGTGGAACTGGCCGGTCTTGCCCAGGCCCTGGGTGACGACGCGGCTTTTCGAAGACAGTAGAATCGACACTTCGCGTGCTCCCGCCGCCTCAGTGAGCTTTGCCGGCGGCTTCGACGGCCTTCTTCGCGCCGTCGGCCATGTCGGCGGCCGTGATGATGCCGAGCCCGGAGGCACCGATGATGCGCTTGCCTTCGTCGACGTTGGTTCCTTCCATGCGCACGACGAGCGGAACCTTGACGCCGACCTGCCTGGACGCCTCCACCACTCCCTGCGCCAGCACGTCGCACTTCATGATGCCGCCGAAAATGTTGATGAAAACGGCCTTCACGTTGGCGTCCGACAGGATGATCTTGAATGCCTCGGCGACCTTCTGCGTGGTGGCGCCGCCGCCGACGTCGCAGAAATTGGCCGGCTCGCCGCCGTGGTGATGGATGATGTCCATCGTCGCCATCGCAAGACCCGCGCCATTGACCATGCAACCGATGTTGCCGCTGAGCGCGATGTACGAAAGGTCGAACTTCGCGGCCGCCCTCTCCTTCGGGTCTTCTTCGTTTTCGTCGCGCAGCTCGCGGACGTCGTCGTGGCGGTACAGCGCGTTGTCGTCGATCGAGACTTTCGCGTCCAGCGCGAGCGGACTTCCGTCGCCGGTCTGCACCAGGGGATTGATCTCGACCAGAGACGCATCGACTCCGACGTACGCGTTGTAGATGGCGTGGAAGAACGCGACCCACTCGTCGAGCTTCGCGGCCGGCACGGCGAGCTGGAACGCGAGGCGACGCGCCTGGTGGTCCTGCAGCCCGAGAGCCGGATCGACGGTGACGCGAAAGATCTTCTCCGGAGTCGTCGCGGCGACGTGCTCGATGTCCATGCCGCCGGCCTGGCTGGCCATCAGGATCACGCGCCCGACGGCGCGGTCCAGAAGCACCGACAGGTACAGCTCGCGGCCGATATCGCAGCCTTCCTCGACGAGCACGCGGCGCACCTGGCGCCCGGAAGCGCCGGTCTGGCGCGTGACGAGGATCTTGCCGAGAATCGCGCGCGCGGCGGCGGTCGCATCGGCGGCCGACTTGACGACGCGCACCCCGCCCTTGCGGTCGTGCTTCGGAAGTCCTTCCTTGGCGAGGTTCTTCGCGAAGATCGCAGCCGCATCCGCTTCGCTGTCGACGACGGCGCCGGCACCGCGGCCGCCGGCGTGGATCTGCGCCTTGACGACGACGACGGCGCTGCCGAGCTTTGCGGCGATCTCGCCGGCCTTCTCGGGAGTCTCGGCGACTTCGCCGCGAGGGACGCGCACGCCGTAACGCGCGATCAGCGCTTTTGCCTGGAACTCGTGAAGATTCATCGGCGGCCTGCTCTCCTGCTCTTCGCTTGCTTCAAACGGCGCCGGCGTTCAGGCCGCGAGCACCTTGTCCAGGGCGCCAACCAGCTCGGCAACGTGCTCGGCCGACACTCCAATGGCTTTCTTCTCGTCGGCCGTCAGCGGAATCTCGATCACCTTCTCGACGCCGCCCGCGCCGATGATCACCGGCACTCCGAGGTACAGGTTGCGCAGGCCGTACTCGCCTTCGAGGAAGGCCGCACACGGCAGCACCTGCTTGCGATCGAAGAGGTAGGCTTCCGCCATCTGGATCGCGGCAGTGGCCGGTGAGTAGAACGCCGAGCCGGTCTTCAGCAGCGCGACGATTTCGCCCCCGGCCTTGCGCGTGCGCTCCTCGATCTCGGCAAGGCGCGCCTCCCCGATGAAGTTCGTCACCGGGGCGCCGCCGACGGTGCACGCCGAGCGCACCGGCACCATGTCGTCGCCGTGACCGCCGAAGACGACGGCTTCGACGCTCGTCACCGACACGCCGATCTCGGCCGCGATGAACGACCGGTAGCGCGCGGAGTCGAGCACACCGGCCATGCCGACGACTCGGTTTTTCGGGAAGCCGGTCTCGCGCTTGCAGAGCGTGACCATCGCGTCCAGCGGATTGCTGATGACGATCACGAAGGACTTCGGCGCGTGGGTGCGGATGCCCTCGGCAACCGACTTCATGATCTTCGAATTGGTCGCGAGGAGGTCGTCGCGGCTCATGCCGGGCTTGCGCGCCAGGCCGGCCGTGATGATGCAGACGTCGGCGCCGGCGATGTCGGCGTAGCTGTTGGTGCCCTTGACCGAGGCATCGAAGCCTTCGATCGGACCGGCCTCGAACAGGTCGAGCGCCTTGCCCTGGGGCAGCCCGTCGACGACGTCGAACAGGACGACGTCACCGAGCCCGCGCAGCAATGCCAGGTGCGCCAGCGTTCCGCCGATGTTGCCCGCTCCGATCAGTGCAATCTTCCTTCTCATGTCCTCTCCTGGTCGTGGGGGCGTCCGATCATAAGGGCCCATCTGCTGCGTTGGCGACGCTTCGTTCGCTCCGACGTACGGGAAGTACGTCTCCGCTCACTCACGCGCCGCCGCCTTGCATCTGGACCCTTCTGATCGGCCGCCGCGATAGAGCGCGTAAATTCGCGGCGTCTTATAAATTCTCGATCATCGCGCTGGCGAAGCCGGAGCACGAGACTTCGCGGGCGCCTTCCATCTGCCGGGCCAGGTCGTAGGTGACGATCTTCGCGGAGATCGTCTTTTCGACGGACTCCTCGATGCTGCGTGCGACCTCGCTCCAGCCGAGATGTTCGAACATCAGCACTCCCGACAGGATGACCGAGCCGGGATTGATCTTGTCGAGACCGGCGTACTTCGGAGCCGTGCCGTGCGTCGCCTCGAAAACTGCAGTCTCGTCCCCGATGTTCGCACCCGGAGCCAGCCCGAGGCCGCCGACCTGCGCTGCCGCCGCGTCCGACAGGTAGTCGCCGTTCAGGTTCATCGTCGCGACGACGTCGTATTCGTCCGGGCGCAGCAGGATCTGCTGGAACATCGCGTCGGCGATCCTGTCCTTGACGAGGATCTTGCCGGCCGGCGTCTTGCCGCCGTGCTTGTCGTAGACGTCGGCCTCGGTGATCGTCTCCGCCGCGAACTCCTTCGCTGCGAGCTCGTAGCCCCAGTCGCGGAAGGCGCCCTCGGTGAACTTCATGATGTTGCCCTTGTGCACGATCGTGACGGTCGGGCGCTTGTTCGCGATCGCGTACTGGATCGCACGGCGCACCAGGCGCTGGCTGCCTTCCTTCGACGTCGGCTTGATGCCGATGGCCGATCCGGGGCGGATCGGCTTGTTCGCCCTGGCAGAGACGAAACGCGCGACTTCGTCGGCCTCGGCGGTTCCGGCCTGGAACTCGATCCCCGAGTAGACGTCCTCGGTGTTCTCCCGGAACAGCACGATATTGAGCCTCTCCGGGTGCTTGACCGGCGACGGCACGCCGGTGAAGTAGCGTACCGGCCTCACGCAGGCGTAAAGATCGTGGATCTGGCGAAGCGCGACGTTGATCGAGCGGATCCCGCCGCCGACGGGTGTGGTCAGCGGTCCCTTGATCGCGACGCGGAACTGGCGAAGAACCTCGTTGGTCTCCTCGGGCAGCCAGGTGGCCGGGCCGTAAACGTCGTTGGCCTTTTCGCCGGCGTAGACTTCCATCCACGCGACGCGGCGCTTGCCGCCGTACGCCTTGGCGACCGCGGCGTCGAAGACGCGCACCGAGGCCTTCCAGATGTCGGGGCCGGTGCCGTCGCCTTCGATGAACGGGATGATCGGGTTGTCGGGAACTTCCAGGCGGCCGCCTACTCCAATGGAGATCGGCTTGCCGTCTGCCGGGACGGTGACGTGCTTATAGCTCGGCATTGCTCTCTTTTGAGAAGCGACACGGCCGCGACCTGCGGAAATCCCGCCGTCCGGCGCTTTGGCGCGTCGCGTCGGCGGACGCTAGCGGGGCCCTGTCGGGGAGTCAAAAACGCGGCGTTCGCTCGGGCTTTTGCCGTCAGCCCACCGCGGTCTGGCGCTGCCACGTCGCCATGTCGAAGTAGTCCCGCCAGGCCTTGATGCGGCCGTCCTCGATCTCGAAGACACCCGCCACCGGCAGCTCGACGTCGGCGGCTCCGAGCACGAATCGGTCGACCCTCTCCGTGAACACGACGTTTCCCGCGACCGCCAGGTGCAGCATCTCGAATTCGATCTTCTGTGCCGGCGGCAGGAACAGGTTGAAGACTTCGCGGATCGCCGCCTTACCGGCCACCGGCGGCATCGGGATGTTGTGATAGACGGCGTCGTCGGTGAAGAAGCCGAGAAGCTCGTCGGCATCGCGGCGTGCCCAGGCAGAGCAGAAGTCGCGGACGATCTGTTCGTTGCTTCGTGCCATCGCGTGTTCCTCCGATCAGATTTCTACTTGCTGGCCGATCTCGATGACCCGGTTCGGCGGAACGCCGAGGTGGAGATAGGCGCCGTACGCATTGCGGAACAGGAAATCGTAGACGTACTTGCGCCAGGTGGCCAGGTCCTTCTTCTCGCCGATGATCAGCGTCTCGCGGCCGAAGAAGTACGTGGCCTGGTGCTCGTCGAACTCCACCCCCTGCTTCACCGCGAGCTCCAGCACGTGCGCGACGCTCGGCGTCTCCATGAAGCCGTATTGCGCGACGATCCGGATGAAATTGTCGCGGTAGCGGTGGATGCGCAGGCGATGTTCGTCCTCGACGTGAGGGACGTCTGCGGTGCGCAGCGTGACCAGCAGGACGCGCTCGTGCAGCACCTTGTTGTGCTTGATGTTGTGCAGCAGGGTGCGAGGCACGCCGGCCCCGCGCGCGTCCATCACCACCGCGGTGCCCGGCACCCGCGTCAGAGGATGCGCATCGAGGTCTGCCAGGAAGTATTCCACCGGAAGGCGCGCGGCCGTCGCGTACTCGTCGAGCAGGTCGGCGCCGCGGCGCCACGTCGTCATCACGAGGTAGGTGCCGACGGCGACGGCCAGCGGGACCCAGCCGCCATCGGCAATCTTGGTCGAAGCGGCCACGAAGAACGCGACGTCGACGACGAAGAACGGTCCGGCCAGCGCGATGGCGCCGGCCTTCGAGAATCCCCAGCGCCGGCGCGCGCATACACCGGCCAGCATCGTCGTGACGACCATCGTGAGCGCCACCGCGATGCCGTACGCGCCGGCCAGCGCACCCGACGATCCGAATGCGATGACCAGCGCTATGGTCGCGACGAACAGGATCCAGTTGACCACCGGTACGTAGACCTGGCCGATCTGGTGCGCAGACGAATGCAGGATCTCGACGCGCGGCTGGTACCCGAGCTGCAGCGCCTGGCGCGACAGCGAGAACACCCCCGAGATGATTGCCTGCGAAGCGATGACGGTGGCTGCCGTCGCCAGCATCACCAGCGGGTAGAGCATCCACGACGGCGCCATGTTGAAGAACGGATTGTTGATCGCTTCGGGATGGGTCAGCAGCAGCGCGCCCTGGCCGAAGTAGCACAGCACCAGCGACGGCCCCGCCAGGACCAGCCACGCGATGCGGATCGGGCGGCGCCCGAAGTGCCCCATGTCGGCGTAGAGCGCCTCGGCACCGGTGACGACGAGCAGCACGGAGCCGAGCACGAGGAAGCCTTCGAGGCCGTTTTTCATGAAAAACACGGCGCCGTCCCACGGGTTGAGCGCCGCCAGCACCATCGGCGCCTGCGCGATCCACTCGATCCCGAGCAGTCCGAGAACGAGAAACCAGACGAGCATGATCGGGCCGAATACCGCACCGACCTTGCCGGTGCCGTGGCGCTGCACCCAGAACAGCCCCGTCAGCACCGCGATCGAGATCGGCACGATGAACGGAGTGAATAGCGGCGTCGCCAGCTCCAGCCCTTCGACGGCGCTCAGCACCGAGATCGCCGGCGTGATCATTCCGTCGCCGTAGAGCAGCGTCGCTCCGAACAGGCCGCAGGCCACCAGCCAGACGTTGCGCCGGTCTCGGCGCCGGTCGGGCGGCACGTCCAGCGTCATCAACGCCAGGATGCCGCCTTCGCCACCGTTGTCGGCGTTCATCACGAAGAACAGGTACTTGAAGGTGACGACGATGATCAGTGACCAGACGATCACCGACAGCAGGCCGAGCACGTTCGGCGGCGTCACGGCCAGGCCGTGATGCTCGAAGCACTCGCGGAATGCATACAGTGGGCTCGTGCCGATGTCGCCGAAGACGACACCGATGGCACCGACCACGAGCGTCGCCAGACGGCCACTGTGCTGCGCGTCGGACGCGCCGGACTCGCTCAACTACCCTGTCCTCCCCGCCTCCCCCGGCAACCGGCTCAGGCGTCAGGTCCTTTTCTCTTGGCCGCCTCGGCGACGATCCGCGCCGTCAGTTGCTCGGGCACCGCCTCGTAGTGCGAGAACGAGATGTCGAAGCTCCCCCGGCCGCTCGTCATCGCCGTCAGGTCGGATGCGTAGCGCAGCACTTCGGCCATCGGCACTTTCGCGCGGATCACCTCGGAATGGCCGCGCTGCTCCATACCTTCGACCTTCGCGCGGCGCGAATTGAGGTCGCCGAGCACGTCGCCCATGCACGCATCGGGAGCCGTGACGACCAGCGAGCCGAACGGCTCGAGCAGCACAGGCTTGGCCTGGACGAGCCCTTCCTTGACGGCCATCGAGCCGGCGACCTTGAATGCCATCTCCGACGAATCGACGTCGTGGTATTGCCCATCCACGAGCGTCACGCGAACGTCGACGACGGGGTAGCCGCCGAGGGTCCCGCTCCTCAACCCGTCGACGACTCCCTTTTCGATGGCGGGAATGTAGTTCCTCGGCACCGCGCCGCCGACGATGTGGTCGACGAACTCGAAGCCGCCGCCGCGCGGGAGCGGCTCGATCTCGATCTTGCAGTCGGCGAACTGCCCGTGGCCGCCGGTCTGCTTCTTCAGGCGCCCGTGCGCAGGCACTTTGGTGCGGATCGTTTCGCGGTACGCCACCTGCGGAGCCTTGAGCACCACACCCACGCCGTATTTTCGCTCGAGCCTCTCGCAGGCCACTTCGACGTGAAGCTGGCCACAGCCGGAGACGAGGATCTGGTGGGTCTCCTCGTTGCGGTCTACGCGAAAGGCGAGGTCTTCTTCGCAAAGGCGCAGCAGGCCCTGCATCGCCTTGTCTTCCTCGCCGCGCTTGCGCGCCTCGACTGCGAACGAGATCGCCGGAGTTACCGGCTCGAAGCTTTCGATCGCCACCGGTCGCGCGACGTCGCACAGGGTCTGGCCGGCATGCGTGTCGCGCAGCTTGGCCACCGCGATCACCTCGCCGACGGTGGCCGAGTCCACTGCGTGCGTCTTGCGGCCTTCGAGTTTCAGCAGGTGCCCGAGGCGCTCCTTGTTGCGCGTAGCCGTGTTGACGATCGGCGTCTCGCCGGTGACGGTGCCCGACATCACGCGAAACACCGAAAGCTGTCCGACGTGGGGATCGCTGATGGTCTTGAACACGAAGCCTGCGAACGGATCTGTCGGTGACGGGGGGACCTCGACGTCCTTGCCGTGCTCGTCCGTGCCGCTGGCCGCCGGCAGGGAGGCCGGCGCCGGCATCAGCCACTCGATGGCGTCGAGAAGCTGCGCGATGCCGACGTTGGCCAGCCCCGATACCGACATCACGGGCTGGCAGCTGCGCGCCATGATGGACTTGGCCAGGCCCTTGACCATGTCGTCGTGGTCGAGGTCGCCGGCATCGAGGTACTTCTCGAGAAGCTCGTCGTCGCCTTCGGCTGCCGCTTCGGCAAGCTGGCTGCGAAGCTCGGAGGCACGCGCGGCCAGGGACTCCGGAATCGCGACCGACTTGAATTTGCCGCTCGCGCCTTCGTAGACGAACGCCTTCTGGTCGAGGACGTCCACGACGCCGGTCATCGTGCCGCCTTCGACGATCGCGATCGTGAGCAGCACCGGTTTGGCCCCGAGCTCCTCGCGAAGCTCGACGAGGCGCGCGTCGACGTCGGCTTCCGAGCGGTCGCACTTGGTGACGACGAAAATGACAGGCTCGGCCAGATCGGCGGCCCACTTCCATACTTTCGATGCTTCGGCGCGCACGGACGTGCTCGCATCGACCACCTGCAGCACTCCTGCGGCGCCGCGCAGCGCGTAGTGGGCGTCGGCGACGAAGTTTCCCTGGCCCGGCGTATCAAGGATCGTGATCTCGTGCTTGTCCCACGCGACGTGATGAAGCGCCGTCGTGATCGTGCAGCGCCGCCGCACCTCCTCCGGCTCGGTGTCGAACAGAGACGTCTCCTCGTCGACCCGGCCGAGGCGGGTCTGCCCTCCCCCGGCGAAGACAATTGCGTCGGCGATCGTCGTCTTGCCGGCTCCGCCCTGGCCGGCCAGGGCTACGGTTCGGATGCGCGAGGGTTCCAGAGCCATGGCATCACTCCTGTCTTGCGCTGCGTGCCGGGCCAAACCCGGGTTCAGTTCCTTTCATATACCAGCCTGAGCCCTTCCAGAGTCAGGAACTCATCGACATCCTCGATCGTGGCCGAATGCTGGGCAATTAACGGCGCGAGGCCACCTGTTGCAAGGACGCGGCACTTGATGCCCTCCTCCTTCTCGATCCGGCGCACGACTCCGTCAACGAGCTCGACGTAACCGTACGAAACGCCGGCCTGGATCGCGTGGACGGTGTTGCGGCCAACCACGCGAGGGGGCCGGGCGATTTCGACACGGGGAAGCTTGGCCGTGCGCGAATACAGCGCATCGAGCGAAATGCCGATGCCCGGGCAGATCACGCCGCCGACATACTCCCCCTTGGCGGTGATGTAATCGAAGGTCGTCGCCGTGCCGAAATCGACGACGATGGTCGCCGAGCGCGTGCGCTCGTAGGCGGCAACGGCGTTGACGATGCGGTCGGCACCGACCTCGCGCGGGTTCTCGTAGAGGATCGGCATTCCGGTCTTGATCCCGGGCCCGACGACCAGCGCGCGCGCGCCGAAGTAGTCGCTGCTGAGCGCCTCGACGGTGCTCGTCAGGGGCGGCACGACGCTCGCCACGATCACGCCGTCGACTTTCGGAATCGTGTGGCCTTCGGCCTGGAACAGGCTCCACATGAGGATGCCGTACTCGTCCGATGTCCGCTCGGCCGCAGTGGTGAGCCGCCAATGGCGCGTCAGGCGCTTGCCGTCGAAAAGCCCGATGACGGTGTTGGTGTTGCCGACATCGAAGGCGAGCAGCAGTCCGTTTACGGCTGGCATCGGTCATAGCCTCCAGAAATGGTCACGTCGCCGGCGACGACGCGTCGCTGCCCACCGCTGCCGTCGTCGATGCGCAGCGCGCCGTCGTCGTCGATGCCGGCGCAATGTCCTTCGAACGACTCGCCCGGCGAAACGACGCTGACGCGCCGGCCGTCGAGCACCGACAACTCACGCCAGCGCGGCGCGGCGGCAGAAAACCCGCGTGCGAGCCATTCGTCGTACAGCTGCTCGAAGCGCAGCAGCAACCTGGCGGCAAACGCAGTGCGATCGGCCGGCGAGCCGCGCTCGATCAGCACGGAAGTGGCCTTGCCGGCGAGCTGCTTCGAGAAATGCTCCGCTTGCGAGTTCAGATTGACGCCGATGCCTATGACCACAAACGCTGCGCGGTCGGCCTCGGCCTCGATCTCGGTGAGAATGCCGGCCAGCTTGCGCAGCGACGCCCCGTTGCGGCCGGCGGCCGCCGCGAGCGTGACGACGTCGTTCGGCCACTTGATGCGCGCATCGATTCCTTCCTCGCGCACCGTCTCGGCCACCGCGACTCCGGCGACGAGCGAAAGCTGGGGCGCCAGATGCGGCGCGACCGGGGGCCGCAGCAGCAGCGACATATAGAGGTTGACGCCGCGGCTGGACTCCCAGGTGCGGCCGAGGCGCCCGCGGCCGGCCGTCTGCTCTTCGGCGAGCACGACGGTGCCTTCGGCGGCGCCTTCGCGCCCGAGTGTCATGGCATCGCTGTTCGTCGACCGCGTGACGTCGAAAATGACGATGCGGCGCCCGATGCGAGCCGGTCCGAGCCGCGAACGGATCGCGCCTGCCGTCAGCGACGGCGGCAATGCCGCGAGCCTGTAGCCCTTCGCGCGCGCGCCTTCGATCTGGTAGCCGGCGTGCTTGAGCGCGCCGACGTGCTTCCACACCGCCGCGCGCGAGATGCCCAGTCGCAAGGCCAGCTCTTCGCCGGAGACGAAGCCTTCGGCCTGCTCGAGAGCGGCCAGGATGCCGCGGCGGCTCGTCATGCCAGCAGCGTGACCTCCATGCTGACGTCCACCGAACGCGCCGAATGCGTCAGGCGGCCGAGCGAAATCGAATCCGGGCCGGCCTTCGCGTATTCGACGACGTTGTCGGGACGCACCCCGCCCGAGACTTCGATTCGCGCGCGCCCATCGATCAGCCGCACGGCCTCGGCGACCGCTCCCGGCGTGAAATTGTCGAGGAGAACCGACGTCGCTCCAGCCTCCAGCGCCGTCGCCACCTGCTCGAGAGTGTCGCACTCGACTTCGACGTCCACGCCGTCCGGACTGCCGGCGAGAGCCGCACGCACCGCCGCGGCGATGCCGCCGGCGGCGACGACGTGATTGTCCTTGATCAGCACGGCGTCGTGGAGGCCCATGCGGTGGTTGCTGCCGCCGCCGCACGCGACGGCGTATTTTTCGAGCTTTCGCCATCCAGGCGTCGTCTTTCGCGTATCAAGGATGCGCGTGGAGCAACCGGCCTCGCGCACCGCGCCGACGATGCGTGCCGTTTCCGTCGCGATTCCGCTCAGCCGCCCGATGAAGTTGAGAAGAGTCCGCTCGAGCGTCAGCACCGCCCACGCGTCGCCGTCGACGACACAGAGAATGGCGCCTTCGGACGCTCGCGCACCGTCACCGACACTGTCGTGGAAACGAAGCGATGCCGCACCGGCACCGGGTTCTCCGAGGCGACCGAGTTCGTCGGCGAGCGCTTCGCCGAGCGCGAGGCCGCAGGCAACCAGGGTCTCGCGCGCAACGATGCGTCCGCGTGCCTGGGTGCTGCGCGCCACCGTTGCGCGCGTGGTCAGGTCTCCGCTTCCGATGTCTTCGACGAGAGCCAGGCGCATCAGCGCCCGCACTCCGGCATCGTCGGCGGGCGACCGGGGCATCACGCTCGCACTTCTCCGCCGGCTGCGCCGCCGGGATGGACTCGCACGGCGCGGGCCCCTGTCATCCCGCAGCTCCGATCGCTTCGATGCGGGCGATGGCCGCCTGGAGGGCGGCCCGTTCCTGCTCGGCCGCCGCTAGCTTGGCGCGCTCGGCCTCGACGACTTCCTCGCGGGCGCGGGCGACGAACGACTCGTTGGCGAGCTTGCCGGCGGCGCGCTGCACGTCCTGGCCGGCCCGCTCGATCTCGCGCCTGAGCCGCTCGGCTTCCGCGACGAGATCCACGTGCGCAGCGATCGGCACCGCGATCTGCGATCCCGAGACCACGGCCATGGCCGAGCCCGACGGCACCGCGCCGCCGCTGCGGATCCCGGCGATGCGCGCGAGCCGGCGAACCATCGCCTCGTTGGCGCGAACGATCTCGGCCACCCGCCCGTCGTCGATCCACAAGTCGAGACCGACCTTCGGTGCGATGCGCATCTCGGCGCGGATGTTGCGCACGCTGCGCACGACGTCGATCAGTGCCCCCATCTCCTCGTCCGCTGCGGCGTCGCGCCACGCTGCGTGGGCCTGCGGGTACGCCGCCGTGATCAGCATTTCGCCGTCGCGGCCGTCTCGCGGCAGCTCCTGCCACAGCTCCTCCGTCACGAACGGGATCAGCGGATGCAGCAGGCGCAACAGGCTTTCGAGGGTCGCGGTCAGCGTCGCCAGCGTCTCTTCGCGTGCGCTGTCCTCACCGTCGAGAAGCACCTTGGACGTCTCGATCGACCAGTCGCAGAACTCGTTCCACGTAAAGCTGTACAGCGCCTGGGCGGCCTCGTTGAACCGGTAGTTGTCGAGAGCCTCGCGCGTATCGGCGATCGTCGCCGCCAGGCGCGAGCGGATCCAGCGGTTCGGCAGCAGTCGCGGCTCGGCAGGCATCGCGCACGAAGTGGCTGCACCTTCACGTTTCAGCGCCGCAAATCGCGCCGCGTTCCACAGCTTGTTGACGAAATTGCGGTAGCCGGCGATTCGCTCCTCGGAGAGGCGCACGTCGCGGCCCATGGCCGCGAACGCGACCAGCGTGAAACGGAACGCGTCGGCGCCGAACTCGTCGACGATCACGAGAGGATCGATGACGTTGCCCTTGGACTTGGACATCTTCTGCCCGTGCTCGTCGCGCACGAGCGCATGGATGTAGACGTCCCGGAACGGCACCTCGCCCATGAAGCGCAGGCCGAGCATCATCATCCTGGCCACCCAGAAGAAGATGATGTCGAAGCCCGTCACCAGGGCGGAGGTCGGGTAAAAGCGCGCCAGGTCGTCGGTTTTCCCGGGCCAGCCCATCGTCGAGAACGGCCACAGGCCCGACGAAAACCACGTGTCGAGCACGTCCTCGTCCTGGCGCACCGGGCCTCCGCACTTCGGGCACTCGCTGATGTCCGTGCGCGAGACGGCGACGTGGTCGCAGCGCTCGCAATACCACGCCGGAATGCGGTGTCCCCACCAGAGCTGGCGCGAGATGCACCAGGGGCGGATGTTCTCCATCCACGCGCGGTAGGTCTTTTCCCAGTGCGCCGGCACGAAGCGCGAGCGCCCGTCATCGAGCGCCGCCAGCGTTGCATCGGCGAGATCGCGCACCTGCAGGAACCATTGGTCCGAAAGCAGCGGCTCAACGACGTTCTTGCAGCGGTAGCAGGTGCCGACGGCGTGGCGGTGGTCTTCGACGCGCTCGAGCACGCCGTCGCTGCCGAAACGCTCGACCAGCGCGGCGCGACAGTCGGCCGTCGTCATTGCGGCGTAAGGGCCCGCGTCGGCCGACATCGTGCCGTCCTCGTTCATCACCGAGACCATCGGCAGCTTGTGGCGCAGCCCGATCTCGAAGTCGTTCGGATCGTGGGCCGGCGTGATCTTGACGGCGCCCGAGCCGAACGCGCTCTCGACGTAGCTGTCGGCGATCACCGGGATCACGCGACCGAGCACCGGCAGCACGACATTCTTCCCGACGATGGCGCGGTAGCGCTCGTCGTCGGGATGCACGGCCACCGCCGTATCGCCGAGCATCGTTTCCGGCCGCGTCGTCGCCACCGACACGTGGCCGCTTCCGTCCTCGAGAGGATAGCGCAGGTGCCAGAGGTGCCCTGCCCTGTCTTCGTGCTCGACTTCGATGTCCGACAGTGCCGTGCGGCAGCGCGGGCACCAGTTGATGAGGTATCGGTCGCGCCGGATGAGCCCCTGCTCGTACAGCGTGACGAACACTTCGCGAACCGCGCGCGACAGCCCTTCGTCCATCGTGAAGCGCTCGCGCGACCAGTCGCAGGAGACACCGAGGCGGCGAAGCTGCTCGGTGATCAGGCCGCCGGACTGGGCCTTCCATTTCCAGGTCCTCTCGACGAATTTCTCGCGGCCGAGCGCGTGACGGTCGGTGCCCTCGGCCTGGAGCTGGCGCTCGACGACGTTCTGCGTGGCGATGCCGGCGTGGTCGGTGCCGGGCACCCACAGCGTCGCTTCGCCGAGCATGCGGTGGTAGCGCACCAGCACGTCCTGCAGCGTGTTGTTGAGCGCATGGCCCATGTGCAGGGAGCCGGTGACGTTCGGCGGCGGGATCACGATCGAGAACGTTTTCTCGCCGTCGCGGCGCGGCGGCGGCGCGAACGCTCCCGACTCGGTCCAGCGCCGGTACCATTTTTGTTCGAAAGTCTTTGGTTCGTAGCCCGACACGGACGCCGCGTGTACCTCGTCCACGCCCGGCATTCAAAACGCACGTCGCACCGGCCGCGCGGCCGGCCGGACGCGTTCTGCGGGACGTTGCGACCAACTCTCCCGGGATTGGGAAAAGCGAAGTGCTCTGTTATGGAGCAGCGCGGAGGAACCCGTCGTGAGCAACCGTCCCTTTCGCGTACTCGGCATCCAGCAGATCGCCGTCGGCGGCCTCGACAAGGCCCGGCTGCGCCGCCTTTGGATCGATACCCTCGGCCTCACGGTGACGGGAACCTTCCAGAGCGAACGCGAGAACGTCGACGAGGACATCGCGGTGGCCGGCACCGGTCCGCTCAAGGTCGAAGTCGACCTGATGCAGCCGATCGATGCCGGGAAGAAGCCCGCGGTGCACAATCCTCCGCTCAACCACATCGGCCTGTGGATCGACGACCTCGAGGCCGCCGTCGCCTGGCTCGAGCAGCAGGGCGTACGCTTCACGCCCGGCGGCATTCGCAAGGGCGCAGCCGGTTTCGACGTCACGTTCATCCATCCGAAAGAGAACGAGCAGTTCCCGATCAGCGGCGAAGGCGTGCTGATCGAGCTGGTTCAAGCCCCGGCCGAAGTGGTCTCGGCGTTCGCGAAGGTCGCCTCTCTCTGAGCCGCGACGGCGAGCCCGCGCGCGGCGCCGATGCCCTTGCGCGCGATCGCCACGTGCTGCTCGCGACGGCATTCCTGCGCGCCGTCGCCACCGGGCTCGTCGGCGTCGAGCTCGGCCTCTACCTGACCAGCCTTTCCTTCCAGCCGGCCACGGTCGGATTCGTTCTCGGCGCGGGCCTCGTCGGCGCGGCAATGGCTGCGCTCGCTTCGACGTTGGCGGCCGACCGCATCGGCCGCCGCCGCATGCTCGTCGCACTGACGCTTCTGGCCGGCGCCGGCTGCACGGTCGCGGCCCTTGCTTCGAGCGTCGCCGTCGTCACCGCCGCGAGCTTCGTCGGAATGCTGAACGGCATGGGCCGCGATCGCGGCGCCGCACTGGTGCTCGAGCAGGCGATGCTGCCCGCGACGACGACGCACGCAACGCGCACGCGCGCGTTCGCGTGGTACAACGTCTGCCAGGACATCGGCCACGCGCTCGGCTCGCTGCTCGCAGGAATGTCGACGTGGATCGCTGCGGCGGGCTGGGATGCCGGCATCGGAGCGCACCGTGCGACGATGCTCACGGCGGCGCTGCTGATGCTCGCGCCGCTGCCGCTGTACCTGCGCCTCGGAGCCCGTGTCGAGACTTTCTCGGGCAGCGCCCCGGTCCCCCGCGCACCGCTCAGCGCCGAAAGCCGCCGCATCCTCATGCGGATTTCCGCCCTTTTTGCCGTCGACGGGCTTGCCGGCGGCCTGCTGCTGACCTCGTTGCTGTCGTACTTCTTCTTCGAGCGCTTCCACGCAAGCCCGGCGACCATCGGTGCACTGTTCTTTGCGGCACGCCTTCTCAATGCCGTCTCGCACCTCGGCGCGGCGTGGCTCGCGCGCAGGATCGGGCTGGTCAACACGATGGTGTTCACGCACGTTCCGTCGAGCCTGCTGCTCGTCACCGTCGCGTTCGCACCGTCGTTTCCGGTCGCGGCCGTGCTGTTCCTCCTGCGCGAGGGACTGGTCGAGATGGACGTCCCGACGAGGCAATCCTACGTGATGGCGGTGGTCCGGCCCGAGGAAGCCACCGTCGCCTCGGGGATCACCAGCCTGGTCCGTCTGGCCTCCTGGGCAGTCGGGCCGACGGCGGCCGGCATGTTCATGCAGACCACGTCGCTGATGACTCCGCTCGTCGTCGGCGCAGCAATGAAAATCGCGTACGACGTCCTGCTGTGGCGAGCGTTTCGCAGCGTGCGCCCACCCGAAGAAACGGCCTGAAAAAGACCGGCCCGCTACAAAAAGTGTAGCGCTACGATTTTTGTAGCGCTTGCAAGTTCGCGGTCGAGGCCGCGCCTCAGGGGTGCGCGGCGAGCGTCGTCGAGGTTTTGGTGGTCGTCGTCTGCCCCGCCAGTGTCGTCGACGTCGGCGGCTGGGTCGTCGTCGTCGCGGCAAGCGTGGTCGTGACCTCGGCCTGCAGAGCGGGAGGACACTTCGGAGGCACGTCCTGGCCGACGGCCTTGCGCAGGATCGCCAGTGCGTCCGACGCCGTGATCTTCGTGTCGCCGTTGTAGTCGCAGCGGAAGAGCGGGCACGTCGTCGAGCCGACGGCGGTCTTCAGTGCGGCCAGCGCGTCGCTCGCGGTGATCTTGCCGTCGGCGTTGGCGTCGCCGCAGAGCGACTGGGGCAGCGTCGTCGTCGTCGTCGCGCACCCGGACGCGTCCCCGCTGCAGATTCCGTTGCTGCACTTGTCGTCGGTAGTGCACTCGACGCCGTCATTGCAGGTGCTCCCGTTCGGGTCGTTCGCGCTGCAGTTAGCGGCGTTCTCGTTGCAGGACTCCTTGCAGTCGGCATCGCCGTCGGGGCCGGGGCAGGGATTGCCGGCGTGCTGGCTGCAAGTGCCGCCGCTGCAGGTGTCGGCGCCGTTGCAGAACAGGCCGTCGTTGCAGTTGGAGCCGTCGGGATCGGGGCCGTTGCAGTTGTCGCCGGCCTCGTTGCAGGACTCGGAGCAGTTGGCGTCTCCGTCCGGGCCGGGGCACGGGTTGCCCGCGTGCTGGCTGCACTGGCCGTCCTTGCAGGTGTCGGCGCCGTTGCAGAACACGCCGTCGTCGCACGCCGAACCGTTCGGGTCGCTGGCGCTGCAGTTGTGCGCGAGCTCGTTGCACGACTCGGCGCAGTCGGCGTCGCCGTCTGGGCCGGCACACGGGCTGCCGCTGTGCTGGCTGCACTGGCCGTTCTTGCAAGTGTCGGTGCCGTCGCAGAACAGCCCGTCATCGCACGCCGAGCCGTCGGGATCGGCGCCGGTGCAGTTGTCGGCAGTCTCGTTGCACGACTCCGAGCAGTTGGCGTCGCCGTCGGGCCCCGTACACGGGTTGCCGGCGTGCTGGCTGCACTGGCCGTCCTTGCAGGTATCGGTGCCGTCGCAGAACAGGCCGTCGTCGCACGCCGAGCCGTTCGGATCGGCGGCAGTGCACGCATCGCTCGTCTCGTCGCACGACTCCGCGCAGTTGCCGTCGCCGTCGGGGCCCGGGCACGGGTTGCCGGCATGCTGGGCGCACGCGCCGGCCTGGCACGAGTCGGCGCCGTTGCAGAACAGGCCGTCGTTGCACGGCGTGCTGTTCGCAGCGGGGATGCACAGGTTGGAGCAGCAGTCGTTGTCGATCTTGTTGCCGTCGTCGCAGAGCTCACCCGGATCGAGATGGCCGTCGCCGCAGACTCCGCAGTTGTTCTGGGCGGCGACGCAGAGGCCGGCCTGGCAGTTGTCGCCGGCCGTACACGAAAGCCCGTCGTTGCACGCGCTGCCGTTGGGATCGTTCGCCGTGCAGTTGGCCAACGCTTCGTTGCACGATTCCTTGCAGTCGCCGTCGCCGTCGGGACCCGGGCACGGGTTGCCGGCATGCACGCTGCAGGTGCCGCCGCTGCAGGTGTCGGCGCCGTTGCAGAACACGCCATCGTTGCACGCGCTGCCGTTGGGATCGGCGGCCGTGCACGATTTGGCGTTCTCGTCGCAGGATTCCGAGCAATTGGCGTCGCCGTCGGCGCCAGGACACGGATTGTCCGCGTGGCCGCTGCAGGTGCCGTTCTGGCAGGTGTCGGCGCCGTTGCAGAACAGGCCGTCGTCGCAGGCGCTGCCGTTCGGATCGTTGGCCGAGCACGAGTCGCTCGCCTCGTCGCAGGACTCCTTGCAGTCGCTGTCACCGTCGGGGCCGGGGCACGGGTTGCCGGTGCCTACGCAGGAGCCGCTCTGGCAGGTGTCGGTGGCCGTGCAGAACAGCCCGTCGTTGCAGGGACTGCCGTTCGGGTCGGCGGCGTTGCACGCAGCGCCCTGCTCGTTGCAGCTCTCGGCGCAGTTATTGTCGCCGTCGGGGCCGGGGCACGGATTGCCGGCGTGCACGCTGCAGGTACCGCCGCTGCAGGTGTCGGCGCCGTTGCAGAACACTCCATCGTTGCAAGGACTGCCGTTGGGATCGGCGGCCGTGCATGCTTTGGCGTTCTCGTCGCAGGATTCCGAGCAGTTGCCGTCGCCGTCAGGGCCGGGGCACGGAGTGCCTGCGTGCACGGTGCAGGTGCCGCCGCTGCAGGTGTCGGCGCCGTTGCAGAACAGGCCGTCGTTGCAAGATGCGGTATTGAACGGATGCGTGCATGCACCCGACGAGCCGCTGCAGACGTCGTTGGTGCAGACGTTGCCATCGCTGCTGGTGCAGCCCGTGCTCGCCGCGACGAATACGTCGGCGGGACACGACTTGGAGCTTCCCGTGCAGCTCTCCGGCAGGTCGCATTCGCCGGTGCTCGTGCGGCAGGTGACGGCGCTGCCGGCCACCGCATCGGCAGGACACGCGGCGGCCGAGCCGGTGCAGGTCTCGGCGACGTCGCAGACTCCGCTCGCGCCGCGGCAGACGGTGGCTGCCGATGCGAACGAGTCGGCGGGGCACGACGTGGAAGTGCCGTTGCAGGTTTCGGCCGTATCGCAGACTCCGTTCGCACTGCGACAGGCCGTGCCGGCGTTACCCGCCGGGTGCGTGCAGGCTGCCGAGCTGCCGTCGCAGACGTCGGCGGTGCAAGCGAGCGAGTCAGGCGTGCACGGGCTGTCGGGGTTCGCGAAACTATCGGCCGGACAGGCCTTGCTGGCGCCGTCGCAGCGCTCGGCGACGTCGCACTCGCCCGCGCTGGCGCGACACACCGTTACTGTTGCAGCGACCGCGTCGCCGGGACAGCTCGCGTTGTTGCCCGTGCAAGTCTCGACGAGGTCGCAGACTCCGCCGGAGCCGCGGCAGACCGTGCTGCTCGAGGCGAACGCGTTTGCCGGGCATTGCGTCGAGGTGCCGGTGCAGGTCTCGTCGACGTCGCAGATTCCGGCGGCAGCGCGGCACACGGTGCCGACGTTGCCGGCGTTGTGCGTGCACGCGGCCGAGCTTCCGCTGCAGACGTCGACCGTGCACGGCAGGCCGTCGCTGGTACAAGGGTTGTCCGCACCGATGAACCCATCGGCCGGGCAGCTCTTGGCAGCGCCGTTGCAATTCTCGGCGACATCACATTCGCCCGCGCTGGCGCGGCAGAGTTTGCTCGTTCCGGCAACGCTGTCCGCCGGACAGACGGCGTTGTTGCCGTCGCAGGTCTCGGCCACGTCGCAGACACCGGTGGCCGGCCGGCAGACCGACGTCGTCGCTGCGAGCGTGTCGGCAGGGCACGCGGCACCGGCTCCGGTGCAGGTCTCGGCAGAATCGCAGATGCCGCCCGAAGCGCGGCACACCAACGTGGACGGCGAGAAGCCGTTGGCCGGGCACGCGGCGCTCGTACCTGTGCAGCTTTCCGCCGGATCGCAGACGCCGCCCGAATCGCGACAGATGGTGGTAGAGGCGGCGAACGAATCCGCGGGGCACGCCGCGCCGTTGCCCGGGCAGCTCTCTTCCTGGTCGCAGACCGAGACCGCGGCGCGGCAGACCAGCGTGTTATCGGCAAAGGAGTTGGCAGGACACGCGCTGCTTGCGCCGGTGCAATTCTCTGCGACGTCGCAGACGCCGGCGGACGGACGGCAGACGGTGGTCGTTCCTGCCAGCGAATCGCCCGGACACGTATTGCTCGCGCCCGTGCAGTTTTCGGCCACGTCGCAGACTCCGCTGGCCGGGCGGCAGACGATGCTCGTGCCGGCGAACGAATCGCCCGGACACGCGGCGCCGGTACCGGTGCACCTCTCGGCGGCGTCGCAGACGCTCGCCGACGGGCGGCACGTGATGGTCGTCGCCGCGAACTGGTCGGCCGGACACGCGGCGGAGTTTCCGGTGCAGCTCTCCTGGACATCGCAGATTGCGGCGCTCGAGCGGCAGACCGTGCTGCTGGCGACGAAAGAGTCGGCAGGGCATGCGGCGCCGGCTCCGCTGCAGCTCTCGGCAACGTCGCAAACGCCGGCGGACGCGCGGCACTCCGTCGTGCTGTCGGCAAACCCGTCGGCCGGACACGACGCGGAATTGCCGGTGCATTTTTCGGCGACGTCGCAGACGCCCGCCGACGACCGGCACACGGTCGTCGATGCCGCGAACGAATCCCCGGGACACGCGTTGCTCGCACCCGTGCAGCTTTCCGCCGTATCGCAGGCTCCCGCCGACGCACGACACAGCGTCGACGACGACGCGAAAGAATCACCCGGGCACGCGGCTGCGGCTCCCGTGCAGTGTTCGGCGACGTCGCAGATGCCGACTGCGCTGCGGCAGACCGTCGATGACGAGACGAAGGAGTCTGCCGGACAGGCCCCGCTCGCGCCGGTGCAGTTCTCCGCAACGTCGCAAACGCCGCCGGAGGCGCGGCACACCGTCGAAGACGACGCGAACTGATCTGCCGGGCACGAAGCGCTGCTGCCCGTGCAGCTTTCGGCGACATCGCAGATGCCGACCGTGCTGCGGCACACCGTCGTCGAGGCAACGAAGGAGTCGCCGGGGCACACCGAGCTGCCGCCGGTACAGTTTTCGGCCACGTCGCAGACGCCGGCGGATGCCCGGCAAACTGTCGTCGGCGGCGCAAAGGCGTCGGCCGGACAGTCCGCAGCGGAGCCGGTACATTTCTCGGACGCATCGCAGATCGATGTGCCGGTGCGACAGACCACCGTCGATGCTGCGAACGAGTCGGCCGGACACGCAGCGTTGTTGCCGGCGCAGTTCTCCGCGACATCGCAGACGCCGGCCGACGGACGGCACAGCGTCGTCGTCGCGGCGAAGGAATCGGCCGGACAACTCGCGCTGCCGCCCGTACAGCTCTCCGCGACGTCGCAGACGCCGGCCGCCCCGCGACAGACCGTCGTCGTGCCCGCGAAAGAATCGCCGGGACACGCGGCGCCCGCACCGGTGCAGCTCTCGGCTACATCGCAGACTCCGGCCACGCTGCGACACACGGTCGCGGACGACTGGAAGCCGTCGGTCGGGCAGGTCGCGCCGTTGCCAGTGCAGTTTTCGGCAACGTCGCAGACTCCGGCCGATGCGCGGCAGACTGTCGTCGAGGGCGCGAAGCCATCGGCCGGACAATCCTTGGCAGCACCGGTACATTTCTCGGCCACGTCGCAGGTGCCGCTCGAGTTGCGGCAGACCGTCGTCGACGCCACGAAAGAATCGGCGGGACACGCCGCGCTGTTTCCCGCGCAGTTCTCCGCGACATCGCAGATGCCGGCAGACGGACGGCACGGCGTCGTCGTCGCGGCGAAAGAATCGGCCGGACAAGTCGCGCTGTTTCCGGTGCAACTCTCGGCGACGTCGCAGACACCGGCCACCGCGCGGCAAAGGTTCGCTGAAGACAGGAAGGAATCGGCCGGGCATGCCGCCGAGTTGCCGGTGCAGTTCTCGGCAACGTCGCAGCTTCCGGCGACGGCGCGGCACAGGGTCGTAGACGACTGGAACGAATCCGCCGGACAGGCCGCGCCGTTGCCCGTGCACTTTTCGGCAATGTCGCAGACGCCCGCCGGGTTTCGGCACGTCGTCGCCGACGACTGGAACGAATCGGCCGGACACGCAGCGTTGTTGCCCGGGCAGTTCTCGGACACGTCGCAGACGCCGGCGGAGCTGCGGCACAGCGTCGTCGAAGCCTGGAACGAATCGGCCGGGCAGGCGGCGCTCGACCCGGTGCAGCTCTCGGCCTTGTCGCAGATGCCGGCCGACGGCCTGCACGTCGTCGACGAGCTGGCGAACTGGTCGGTCGGGCACGTCGAGCTGGTGCCGAGACACAGCTCCTGCGGGTCACAGATCCCGGCCGAAGCACGGCAGACGATGTTGGTGGCCGCCAGGACGTTGGCCGGGCACGAAGTGCTGTTGCCCGGACACACTTCGGCAACGTCGCAGAGACTGACTGCCACGCGGCATACCGTCGTCGTGGTCAGCAGCGTATCGGCCGGACACGACGCGCCCGTCCCCGTGCAGGTCTCCGGCGAGTCGCAGATTCCCGCCGATGCGCGGCAGGTCGTCGACGACGACGCGAAGGAATTGGCCGGACAGGCAGCCGCATTGCCGGTGCAGTTCTCGGCAACGTCACAGACGCCGGCGGAGCCTCGACATTGCGTCAAGCTCGACGAGAACGAATCGACCGGACACGCGGCGCTGTTGCCGGTGCAGTTTTCCGCAACGTCGCAGACTCCAGCCGAGACCCGGCACGCAGTCGTCGACGACTGGAACGAATCGGCGGGGCACGCCGCGCTGCTGCCGGTGCATTTTTCTGCGCCGTCGCACACTCCCGCCGAGCCGCGGCAGGTGGTCGTCGACGCCACGAACGAGTCGGCCGGGCACGCCGTATTCGTTCCCGTGCAGGTTTCCTGGGTGTCGCAGATGCCCGCGGACGCGCGGCACACCGCACCCGCGTTGCCGGCCGCGTGGCCGCAGCTTCCGGCGCCGTCGCACTGGTCGACGGTGCAGGGATTGCCGTCGCTCGAGCACGCGGTGCCCTGGGCCACCGCGCAGCTCGCATTGGCCTCGTTGCAGGAATTGTTGCACTCGCCGCCGGTCGCGCAGGGATTGCCGGTGCCGCTGCAGACACCGTTCGAACAGGTGTCGGTCAGCGTGCAGAACTTGCCGTCGTTGCACGAGGAGCCGTTGGCTTCGAGCGTACAGTCGGCGGCGCAGCAGTCGCCGCTCACCTGGTTGCCGTCGTCGCACTGCTCGCCTGCTTCCTTGACGCCGTTTCCACAGACTGCCGTTGCCGTGCCGCTCGCGAGCGACCATGCGCCGTTTCCCGACACCAGCTTGACGACGAGGTAGCGCGCGTCGGTGGCAGACGGCGTGAACGTGAGCTGCTCGTCGGCATCCAGTCCGGCGTTGGTGCTGGATGCGACGATCACCGGGTTGCCCTTCGCATCCGGAGTTCCGCTGTAGAGGTAAAGATCGTAGTCGGCAGTCGAGGGTACGGTCAGCGTCAGCGTCACGGCCGGTCCGCTGGTGATGCCGATCTTGCGGGCCCACGCGCGGCGGTCGTTGACGCCGCCGGCCGTGGTGTCGCCGAGAGAGCCGCCCGAATACGTGAGCTGGATCGCTTCGACCGCCGCATCGGGATTGATGAGGCCGTAGCCTTCCTCGAGATCCTTCGGAGAAGCTGCGCGGCCGAGCGTAGGATTGGTCCCCGTGCTGACTTCGCGGTTCTGGTTGGTCTCGGTCGAGGTCGCGCCGAGCAGCATCTTGACGAACAGGGGCTGCGTCGCAGACGAGAACGACCACGTCGTTCCGCTCTTCTGCATCGAATCGATGACGAGGGCCGCCGACCCCGCCGCGAACGGGGACGCCATCGACGTGCCCATGAGGTTCGCGTAGTCGTTGGCCTGTTTGTCGGGGAAACTCGTGCTGTCGGCGTCGCAGTCGTTGCTGTCGACCGAAAGCACGCCCGAGAAGTACTGGGAGCCGCCGGGGGCCAGGAAGTCGGGCTTGAAGTCCTCGTCCGCGCCCGGGCTGGTAAAGCCGCTGCTCGTGTACTGGGTCAGCGCGTTGGCGTCGTTGGTGGCACCGATCGTCATCACGAGCGCAGCGCGCCCCGGATCGTCGACGACGTTCGCGTTCGCGATACCGGGTCCGTCGTTGCCCGCGGAAACGGAGACGACGATTCCGTTGTTCACCGCGGTGTTGGCCTTGGCCCTCAGCGTCGTGTCCAGCCCCGGCGAACCGATGAGCCCGAGGCTCATGTTGATGACCTTGATGTTGTGCGCACTGCGCTGGGCAACGAAGTCGTCGAGGCCGGCGCTGATATCGGTGCTGTTTCCCGATCCGGCGTTCGTGAACACTTTCCCGCCGGCCCAGCGGGCACCGGGCGCGACACCGCGCATCGCATTGAATCCGTCGCCGACGCCCGGGTAGTTCGTCACGGTGTTCGCGGTCGCGTAGAGCGCCAGGCTCTTGGTCGAGTTCTGCGCCAGCGCAGTCGTGTAGCCCTGGGTCGTGTTGCCGTTGGTGGTGGTGACGAGCGTGATCGGGGAGGCGGCGGTCGCGGAGTTGTTGATCGAAAGGAAGCTCGTGTTCTGGCCGTTGCTGCGGGCGCCGAGGCGCAGCACCGTCGATCCGCCGCCGGTCCACGTCGATACTTCGGTGAAGGTCAGCGAGCCGGCCGGAAGGTGGATCTGGGAGACGAAGAAACTGTTGGCTGCCACCCCGGCCATGCTGCCGCTGTCGGTGTACTTGAGCGTGCCGGGTCCGAGGCCGAACGCGTTGCCGGTGCCGAGTGCGATGCCGGTGACGTGAGAGCCGTGCTGTCCGATGTCCCGCGGCGTCGGCTCGGCATCGGTCGTGTAGTCCTTCCAGTACTCGGCGCGACCGGTGAGGTCGGTGTGCGAGTCGTCGACGCCGGTATCGAGGATGCCGATCGTGATGTCGCTGGTACCCGAGAAGCCGCCCGCGCTGCCGGCAAAGCCGCTCGCCCAGACCGGGCGGACGCGCCCGGTGCGGGTCGCCTCGTCGAGATGGAGCTTGGCCGGCACGTCGTCGGCGATGACGAGCAGCGACGGTCCCATCGCCTGCACCAGCGCGTCGATGGACGCACCGGGAAACGTCCCGCTCCATCCATAGCTGACGGCCTTGTAGAGGTGCTTGATCGTGCCGCCGAGCGCGAGGAAGTCGTCGATCTGCTTCTGCGTGACCTGCCCGGAGAAGACGAGCTCGAGGGAAACCGGCGCGGCCAGCTTCGCGGCGATCTGCTGGCGTTTGGAGGCTACCTTCTCGCGGGCCAGCGCGCGCCGGAGATCTCCAAGCCGGTGATCGATGCGGTCATCGACCTTGTTGTTGTCGATGTCGATCTGCCCGCGCGACGGCAGGCTCGGACGCACACCCGGCTCCGGAGGTGCGACGAACGCGGGCTGGGCGGCTGCGGTGGCGGAAAGCGTCAGAACCAGCGCCCACACTCCAAGCGCCGATCCGATCGCCGTCCCCTGAACGGTCGGAATCCTCATCTCGTCCCCAAGCGAGCTAAGGGCGCATCGTACAGGGGTTTGCCCCCCGACGCAGCCTCGAAATGGCGCGAAATTCGCTTTGTAGCTACTAGATTTGCGCTTTGTGGACAGCGGCTCGCGTGGCCCGGTGTTCGCCCCAACCGGGCGCGACCGTCACTGGATCGGGGGAAGCCCTGCCGCGATGCAGAGCGCCCCGGTCAGCCGCGGTGGATTTCCCGGTAGCCTCCGCGGAAGTACAGCAGCGGCTCGGCATCGGCGCACGCGATCTCCCCATGAAGGACGCGGCCGATGAAGATCGTATGGTCTCCGGCGTCGACCTGGGCATGGGGCAGGCATTCGACATGGGCGATTGCGCCTTCGAGCAGGGGGCAACCGGTCTGGCCGTAGCGGAAGCCGACGTCACCGCGCAGCTTGCCCTCGACCGGCTCCCCGGTCTTGGCGAACAGGCTCGACACGTGGGCTTGGTCCGCCGCCAGGATGCTGACGCCGAAGCTCGAGCAGCGCAGCATCTCGGCGTGGCCGTGGGCAGTCTTGTCCACGCAGACGAGCAGCAGCAGCGGATCGAGCGAGACGCTGGTGACGGAGTTGGCGGTGACGCCGTGGAGGAACCCGTCGTTGCAGGTCGTGACGACGGCCACTCCGGTTGCAAAGTGGCCGATGAGGCGCCGGAAGGATGCTGCATCGAGCGACACGGCCCGCCCCTTCAGCCCGACAGCGGCCCCGATGCCGCGACGGTTGGAGTTGGTGCGAAAGGGGGGACTTGAACCCCCACGACCTTGCGGCCACAGGAACCTGAATCCTGCGCGTCTGCCAGTTCCGCCACTTTCGCGAAGCGCCGGATCATAGCGAAACACGCTCCCCCGGCAAGCTGTCCCAGTTTCGCAGCGCCAGGTTTTGGAAAGCGCTCCCCTGCCCCGTACAATCGTTCGATCGGTCCAGTCCGCATGGCGCGCACTTCGAGAGCAATCGTACCCGAGCAGCCGACGAACACGTCGGGGTGGAGCGCCGTCGTGCTGATGGCCTCCTCGGCGGCGGCCTTCGGCGTGTTCGCGCTGTTCCTGGCGACGAACCACCGCTGGACCGACAGCCTGCTCGCGCGCCTGCCCGTTCCGGGCGGGTCCGGCGGAGCGGTGCGCCTGGCCAGCGACGGCATCGTGGCCGAGCAGATTCGCGTCACCGACGTGCACACCGAGCACATGACGCTCGCCGACCGCTCGGTAGCCCTGCTGTTCGAGGCCACCATCACCAACGATGCCGCGATTCCCGTGCAGGGAATCGACGTCGAAGTCACCGGCTACCGCGACGGAGAGAAGATCGCCGTCGGCCACGGCACCTGCGGCAAGAACGTCAGCGTGCGCCTGCTCAAGCGGCTGGCGCGGGACGAAGTGGTGGCACTGATGGAGCTGGCCACTCCCGACCAGGTGCTGGCGTCAGGGGCGAAGACGGGTTGCCAGGTCGCGCTGACCCAGCTCAAGACCGAAGTGGAAGAAGTGAGCTACAGGATCGCGTCGGCGGCGCCTACCGCCGATCACGCGAGTCAGGATCCGGTTCCCGGTCCTCTCGCCGCGGAGTGACATCGATTTCCTCGGGCTTGACGGCCTTGCGGAAGTTCTTGATGCCCTTGCCGATTCCCTCTCCGAGCTCGGGAAGCTTCCCGGCGCCGAAAATGATCAGCACGATGAGCAGGATGACCAGCAGCTCGCTGAACCCGAGTCCCATGGTCCAAAGACTATAGGCCGATCGGCGGCCGGCGCCAACCTCGCTTGCCGGAGTCGCTGCGACGGCGCTGCCGGGCGCCGCTCCCGCCGGTGCGGATCAGGTGCCGGGCGCCGCTGCGGCCGGCTTCCAGGTGAGCAGCGGGCTGCGCGCCGCCCGCGTCTCGTCGAGGCGCGAGAGCACGGTCTCGTGGGGAGCCTCGCGCACCCTTTCGGGATCCGTCTCGGCTTCCGCAGCCACCGCGAGCATTGCGTCGGCGAAGGCATCGAGGGTCTCGAGGCTCTCGGTTTCGGTGGGCTCGATCATCAGCGCTCCGGCGACGACGAGCGGAAAGTAGATCGTCGGGGCGTGGAAGCCGTAATCGAGAAGACGCTTGGCGATGTCGAGGGTCTTGACGCCGCTCTTCTGCTGGATCTTGTCGGTCAGCACCACTTCGTGCATGCACGGGCGGTCGTAAGCCAGGTTGTAGCCAGTCCTGAGCCGGGCCTTGAGATAGTTTGCCGCAAGCACGGCCATGCGCGTCGTCTCGGTGAGGCCGTCGCCGCCGCAAGCCGCCATGTACGACCACGCGCGCACGAGGATTCCGAAGTTGCCGTAGAACGATCTTACCTTGCCGATCGAATCGGGCCTGTCGTGTTCCCACGCGAGCAGCCCGTTCTTCTCGACGATCCGGGGCCGCGGCAGGAAGCGCTCGAGGAAGCCGCGCACCGCAACTGGACCCGCGCCCGGGCCGCCGCCGCCATGCGGAGTCGAAAACGTCTTGTGCAGGTTGAACTGCAGTACGTCGGCGCCCATCGCCCCGGGCTTGGCGACGCCCATCAGCGCGTTCATGTTCGCGCCGTCCATGTAGACCAGGCCGCCGCGCTCGTGCACGACGGCGGCGATCTCGAGGATGTCTTCTTCGAACAGCCCGAGCGTGTTCGGGTTGGTGACCATCAATGCGGCCACCTCTTCGTCCATCCTCTCGCGCACGGCAGCGGCCGAAAGCAGGCCGCGCCCGTCGCACGGCACCGACACGCTGTCGTAACCGCAAAGCGTCGCGCTCGCGGGATTGGTTCCGTGGGCGCTCTCGGGAATCAGAACCTTGCTGCGCGCGCGGCCCTGCGACAGGTGCCACGCGCGGATCATCTTCATGCCGGTCAGCTCCCCCTGGGCTCCGGCCGCGGGCTGCAGCGAAACCGCATCGAGTCCGCTGATCTCGCAGAGCATTCTTTCGAGATCGGCGAGAAGGCGCAGCGCGCCCTGGGCGTTCCCGTCAGGAGCGTACGGATGCAGGTTCGCGAACCCGGGCAGCGCGGCGGCTCTTTCGTTGGCCACCGGGTTGTACTTCATCGTACAGGAGCCGAGCGGATAGAAGTGGGTAGCCGCCGAATAGTTCAGCTGCGAAAGACGAACGTAGTGGCGGATCACTTCCGGCTCGCTCACCTCTGGGAAATCCTCGAGCGTGTCGCGAAGCAGCGAAGCATCCAGCGGGACCGCCGCATCGGCAGCAGTAACGTCGATGCCGCTCCTGCCGGGGCTGCCCTTTTCGAAGATCGGAAGCTCGAGCGATCGTTTCATGTCGCTTCCCGCCTCCCTTATGCGGCCTTGCGTGCGGCCAGGCTGTCGATGAGCACGTCGATCTCTTCGTCGCGCGTGCATTCGGTGACGGCGACCAGAAGGCGGTTCACATGCTCGGGGTGGCCGGGCACGAGAGAGGCGACGCGCACGCCCGGCACGACGCCGGCGCCCACGCAACGCTCGAACACCGAGTCGAGTTCGGGAACGTCGACGCTGAACTCGTTGAAGAACGGCGCGGCAAACGACGCGCGGATTCCTGCCTCGCGCGCCAGGCGGTCGGCGGCGCGATGCGCGGCGCGCGCATTCTCCGCCGCCAGCGCGCGCAGGCCGCTGCGTCCGGCCAGGCTCAGGAACACGGTGGCGCAAAGCGCAGCCAGTCCCTGGTTGGTGCAGATGTTCGACGTCGCCTTCTCGCGGCGGATGTGTTGCTCGCGCGTCGACAGCGTCAGCACGTAGCCTCGCTTGCCCTCTTCGTCGACGGTCTGGCCGACCAGTCGTCCGGGCATCTGTCGCACGTGCTGGGCGCGGGTCGCGAACAGGCCGACGCCCGGGCCGCCGTACGAGACCGGAAGTCCGAAGCTCTGCCCTTCCGCTACGGCGATGTCGGCGCCGCAGCTTCCCGGCGAGCGCAGCAGCGCAAGCGACAGCGCTTCGGTGGTCACGCTGATCGAGAGCGCGCCGACGCGGCGGGCAAGGCGCGATGTTCCGCCGAGATCGTCGATCACGCCGAAGAAATTCGGATAGCCGGTCGCGACCGCCGCGACGTCTTCGCCGAGCAGCTCTTCGAGCGCCGCAAGGTCGCTGCGACCGTCGCCGCCGAGCGGCACCTCGACGATCTCGCCGCGGCCGTGGCCGGCAAGGTAGGTGCGGGCGACTTCGACGTATTCGGGATGAATTCCGGCCGAGACGAGCAGGCGCGAGCGGCCCTTGTGCACCCGCATCGCCATCAGCAGTGCCTCGGCGAACGCGGAGGCGCCGTCGTACATGCTCGCGTTGGCGACATCGAGGCCGGCCAGGCGTGCAACGTACGTCTGGAACTCGAACGAGGCCTGCAGAGTGCCCTGGCTCACTTCGGGCTGGTACGGCGTGTACGACGTCGCGAATTCCGAGCGGCCCATGACGGCCGAGACCGCGGCAGGAACGAAATGGCGGTAGCAGCCCGCACCCTGGAAACTCGCGGTGATGCGGTTGGCATCCGCAAGCGCGCCCAGCTTGTCGAATACCTCCCTTTCGCCGAGGCCCGGCTCGAGGTTGATCGCGGCGCTGGCTCTCAGCGATGCGGGGACGGTCGGAAAAAGATCATCGACGCTCGCCTCGCCGACGACGGCGAGCATGCGGGCGACGTCGGAGGGCGTGTGCGGGAGAAAACGCACGTTACTCGCCGAGCTCCGAAATCAGCTCTTCGTAGGCGTCCGAATCCATCAGCTCCTCGACCTCGGCAACGTTTTTCGGCTGCAGTCGCACCAGCCAGCCGTCCCCGTAAGGGTCTTCGTTGATGGTGTTCGGCGAGTCGGGCAGCTCTTCGTTGACTTCGATCACCTTGCCGCTGATCGGAGCGTAGATGTCGGAGGCGGCTTTTACCGACTCGACGACCGCGAACGGTTCATCGCGCGTCACTTCGGGCTCGTCGGCGGCCTTCGGAAGCTCGACGAATACGATGTCGCCGAGCTGGGACTGGGCGTAATCGGTGATGCCGACCGTGACGGTGCCGTCCGGCTCCACCCTCACCCACTCGTGCTCGGACGTGTAACGAAGATCGTCAGGGACCTCCATGGAAGAGCCTCCTCCCTTTTCGGCTGTCGCGCTCAAGCTGCGGGGCGCTTAACACAGAAGGGAAGGCGCGTCACCACTGCCCTTCTGCGTTTCCCGCGCACGTCCACTTCGAGCACGGCTTCTGCCCCATTTGCCGAGGCTGCCGTCGTGGCCGCCGCGACTTTCCCGTCGACCAGGGCCATCGCGACCGGCCGGCCGAGGGTCGGCGAATGGGTTCCGCTCGTAACGCGGCCTGCTGCCTCCGGGGCCCCCGGCGTAAACACGGCCGCACCTTCGCGGGCGATGCCGCCTTCGACAAATAGCCCGATCAGCCGACGCGTTGCGCCTCCCGCGGCAGCCCGCACCAGGGCCTCGTAGCCGACCATCCCCGGGCGGTTCGCCTTGACGGCCCAGCCCAGGCGCACTTCGTAGGGACTGATGTCCAGGCCCAGCTCGTGGCCGTACAGGGGAAGGGCCGCTTCGATGCGCAAGGTATCGCGGGCACCGAGACCGCAAAGGGCAAGGCCGTCGTCACGGCCAGTCTCGACGAGAAGGCGCCACAAGGCCACCGCACGCTCGGCCGGACAGAACAGCTCGAAGCCGTCCTCGCCCGTGTAGCCGGTGCGCGCTGCGACGAGCGTGATGCCGCCCACCTCGGCCTCCGTGCATCCCATGCGAGGAAGCGACGCCAGCGCAGGCGCGAGGCGCACGACGATCGCTGCCGCCTTCGGCCCCTGGATCGCGATCAATCCCGTCTCGTCGCTTCGATCGACGATCGAGGCACCATCGATCGCGCGCTCGCGGATCCATGCGAGGTCGGTCGCGGCGTTGGACGCATTGACGCAGACGAGAAAGCGCTCGTGCTCGAGCCGGTAGACGATGATGTCGTCGACGACACCGCCGTCCTCGGTCGGAATCATGCTGTACTGGGCGCGGCCGGGAGCGAGCACGCGCGCGTCGTTCGTGAACAGCTTCGCGCACAGCTCTTCGGCGCGGGGCCCGACGATCTCGACTTCGCCCATGTGACTGACGTCGAAGAGACCGGCAGCCTCCCGCACTGCCCGATGCTCGGCGAGGATCGAACCGTACTGGACCGGCATCGCCCAGCCGGCGAATTCGACGATGCGCGCGCCGGCAGCCACGTGCTCGTCGCAAAGCGGCGTGCGGCGCGCTCCGGTCGCGGCGCTCACGCCCGCCCCCTCTCGCGATCGGACGCGAGGAGGTCGTCGTTCACCGTGCCGGAACGATCGCGGGCAAGGCGCGCACGGTACGTATTCGACAGCAGCATCGCCACGGTCATCGGACCGACGCCGCCCGGCACCGGCGTAATCCAGCCGGCGCGGCGCTCGGCCGGCTCGAACTCGACATCGCCGACGAGCTTTCCGTCGATGCGGCTGATACCGACGTCGACGACGACGGCTCCCGGCTTGATCCAGTCGCCGCGTACGAGTCCCGGCACTCCGACCGCAGCGACGACGACGTCGCCGCGGGAGACTTCACCGGGAAGATCCGCAGTGCGCGAGTGGCACATGACGACTGTCGCGTTCCGTTCGAGCAGCATCATCGCCACCGGCTTGCCGACGAGCACCGAACGGCCAACGACGACGGCGGTTTTTCCCTGCAGGCGCGTTCCCGTCGAGTCGATGAGCTGCATGCAGCCCGACGGCGTGCAGGGCCTCAGCCCCGGGCGACCGGTGAACAGCGCACCCTGGCTGGCCGGGTGAAGGCCGTCGACGTCCTTGTGCGGATCGATCGCCGCGATCACCGCGTCGGAGTCGAGCCCTTTCGGCAGCGGCATCTGCACGAGGATTCCGTCGATGTCGTCGCGGGCGTTGAGCGACCGCACGGTGGCGAGGATCTCGGCCATCGCAGCGCTTGCCGGAAGCTCGACGGACACCGAGACCATCCCGAGCTCCCGCGACTCGCGATTCTTGCGACCGACGTAGACCTTGGAGGCGGGATCTTCGCCGACGAGCACGACGGCCAGTCCCGGCGGCCTCAGTCCGCGCGCGGTGCGCGCGGCGATGTGCTGCGCAACCTCGTTGCGCACCGCGAGCGCGATCGCCTTGCCGTCGATGAGAGAGGCCACGTCGTGTCAGTCGATCTTCTTGACCAGCTTGCCGATCATCTTGTCGACGGCGTGCTCGGTGTAGCCGTCGGCCGTGCTGTAGCGCACCGGCTTGTCGTTGGCGATCTTGTCGTAGCTGCGGGTCACGAAGTTGTCGTACGATTCGTTGCGATCGAACGTATCGGACCAGATCGTCTCGCCGGTGTGGGCGTTGACGAGCGCGACGTACAGCGAGACGCCGGCCGGCGACGTCGGCGCGTCGTCGGACCCTACCCGCTCGCGCAGCTCGATCAGTGCCGAGACCACGAGGTAGTCGGCCTGGCCGGCAGCCGCCAGCTTGGCGCCCGTCTCGCGCATGCCGTGGCTCGTCGTCTGCGCCGTCGTCCTGTCGACCGTCTCGGGAGTGGGGAACAGCAGCCGCGGGTGGCGCGCGATCGCTTCGTAGACGAAGCCCGTCGCCAGGCGAGCCGAATGCAGGCTCGTCGGCTTCATCTTCACATCGGGAGGACAGAGGTCGCAGGGCCGCCCGCCGGAAGCATCGTTGTAGGCAGCCGGAAGAATCGCGATGCGCCGCAGCGACGCCTTGGCCTTCTCTTCCTGCTTGGCCTTCTCCTTGGCCTTCTCGGCGGCCGCGGCCGCATCCTCGCCGTTGTCCGCATTGGTCGCTGTCGGCGTGCCGACGGTACGACCGGCGACCTTGACGTCGGAGATTCCACCCGAGCCCCAGTCGAAAGTGCAGCCGGTGATCATCAGCGCAGCCGCTGCGGCGATTGCGATCGCGTGTCGCATGCTCATGCCTTTGCCGCCGCCTGGCCTGCCAGCTTGATGCCGAGGCCGCGAAGCTGCGCGTTGTCGACGGGCGACGGTGCTTCGGTCAGCAGGCACGCCGCGCGCTGGGTTTTCGGGAACGCGATGACGTCGCGGATCGATTCGCTGCCGACGAGCATCGCAATCATGCGGTCCAGACCGAGCGCAAGGCCTCCGTGCGGCGGAGCACCGAAGCTCAGCGCCTCGAGCAGGAAGCCGAACTTTTCGCGAGCCTCGTCGGGGCCGATGCCGAGCAGTGAGAACACCCGGCTCTGCACGTCGCCGCGGTGGATACGGATCGAGCCGCCGCCGAGCTCGGTGCCGTTGAGTACGATGTCGTACGCATCGGCGCGCACCGCCTCCGTTTCGCTTTCCAGGCGCGGCAGGTCGGCGGCTTTCGGCGCCGTGAACGGATGGTGCAGCGCGAAGTAGCGCTTCTCCTCGGCATCCCATTCGACCAGCGGGAAATCGACGACCCACAGGAAGTTGAACTTCGAAGGGTCACGGAGGCCCTTGTCGTCGGCGATCTTGACGCGCAGGTTGCCGAGCACCGCGCGCACGACCTTGACCGTGTCCGCAGCGAACAGAACGAGGTCTCCGTCCTCGATACCGCAGCGCGAGGCGATCTCGGCGCGCTCGGAGTCGGAGAGGAACTTGACGATCGGCGACTGCCACTGGCCGTCGGCAACCTTGATCCACGCCAGGCCCTTGGCACCGAACCCGGCCGCATAGCTGCCGAGGTCGTCGATGTCCTTGCGCGACATCGCGGCGCCGCCCTTGACGTTGATCGCCGCGACGATGCCGCCGCCGTCGACGGCCGCGCGGAACACCTTGAACTCGGAACCGGCGAGCACGCCCGTGAGGTCGACCAGCTCCATCGCGAAGCGGGTGTCGGGCCTGTCGCTGCCGTAGCGCGCCATCGACTCGTCCCAGCTCATGCGCGGGAAAGGCTCATCGAAGGAGCGGCCGAGCACGTGCGAGAACACCTTCTTCAGCAGGTCCTCGACCACGCCCATGATCGTCTCGGCGCTCGGGAAGGCGAGCTCGAGGTCGATCTGCGTGAACTCGGGCTGGCGATCGGCGCGCAGGTCCTCGTCGCGAAAGCAGCGCGCGATCTGGTAGTAGCGATCGTAGCCGGCGACCATCAGCAGTTGCTTGAAGAGCTGCGGCGACTGCGGCAGCGCGAAGAACGAGCCGGGGTTGACGCGGCTCGGCACGAGGTAGTCGCGCGCGCCTTCGGGTGTCGAGCGCGTCAGCATCGGAGTTTCGACCTCGAGGAAGCCGAGGTCGTTCAGGTGCTGGCGCGCGATCTGGCAGACGTCGTGGCGAACGCGCAGGTTGCGCTGCATCATCGGGCGCCGCAGGTCGAGGTAGCGGTAACGCAGCCTCACGTTCTCGGTGAGCGACGACGAATCGTCGATCGCGAACGGGACCGGCTTGGAGACGTTGAGGATCTCGAGCTGTTCGACGACGAGCTCGACTTCGCCGGTGGCCATCCTCGGGTTGACGGTCTCCGTGCTGCGTGCGCGCAGGGTGCCGCGCACGCCGATGACGAACTCGCTGCGCAGCTCACCTGCGTTGCGATGCGCATCGGCGCTCGTTTCCGGGTCGAACACGAGCTGGACGATCCCGGTGTGGTCGCGCAGATCGACGAAGATGATGCCGCCGTGGTCGCGGCGCGAATCCACCCAGCCCGTCAGCACGAGCTCGCGCCCGGCATCGTTCTTCCTGGGCAATCCGCAGTAACAGGTCCGCTCCACCGGCTTTTTCCTTTCTTCGCTTCCGATCCGGGCCGATCCAGTCCGATCCCGGGTCGTCGTCTTCGTCGCTTCAGACCGTCTGCGCAGCACGCTCCAGCGCCGCAATGATCGCCGAGGCGTCGTCGCCCAGCGCGAACAGGGACGGGAGGTCGCGGCGCCCCTTCAGGTCTCGCACCGCCGCCCGCCCGGCAGCGAGCTCCGCGTCGCCGATGATGATGACGAAGCGGGCCCCTGCCTTGTCGGCCTGCGTGATCTGGGCCTTGAGTCGCCGCAGCGGGGATTCCAGCTCGATGCGACAGCCTGTTTGCCTCAGCCGGCGCGCCAGAGCGAGTGCCGTCGCGGCGCAGGCTTCGCCAATGGGTGCAATGAGGGCCAGCGCAGACGCCTCGGCGACCTCGCTGTCGGCGCTGGCGAGCTGCAGGCGCTCGATGCCGAACGCGAACCCGACGCCGGGCATGTCGGGGCCTCCGAGAGCCGCCACCAGCCCGTCGTAGCGGCCTCCGCCGCCGATCGCGTCCTGGGCACCCTGCCCCTCAGCGCTGATCTCGAAGGCAGTGCGACAATAGTAGTCGAGCCCGCGCACCATCCTCGGATTCGCCTCGACACGAACTCCGGCGGCGTCCAGCAAAGCGAGCACCTGGTCATGGTGGGTGCGGCAACCGTCGCAGAGGTTTTCGATCATCAGCGGCGCCTGCGCCATCGCTGCGCGGCAGCCTTCGTTCTTGCAGTCGAGAAGGCGAAGCGGATTGCGCTCCAGCCTTGCGCGGCAGTCGTCGCACAGGCGGGAGACCACCGAGCGGCCGTAGGCCGTGAGCTTATCGCGGTACGCGGGCCGGCACGTCGCATCGCCGAGGGAGTTGATCTGGATGCGCATGCCGCGCACGCCGACGGCCACACAGATGTCGGCTACGAGGCAGAGGGTCTCGGCATCGGCGGACGGATCTTCGCGGCCGAGAAACTCGGCGCCGATCTGCGAGAACTGCCGGTAGCGGCCTTTCTGCGGCCTTTCGCGGCGGAACATCGGGCCCTGGTACCAGAGCCGGGCCACCGGCTGGGCCCGCGCCAGCCCGGCTTCGAGGTAGGCGCGCACCAGCGATGCGGTGCCCTCCGGCCTGAGCGCGATCACCGACCCGTCGCGGTCCTCGAAGGCATACATCTCCTTCTCGACGATGTCGGTCGTATCGCCGACGGACCGTTTGAAAAGCTCAACTTTCTCGAGAAGAGGAAGCTCTACCTCCCCGTAACCATAGGAGTTCAGCACGCGACCGGCAGCGCTCACGGTCGCACGGCGCCGCTCCGCTTCCGCGGGCAGGACGTCGCGGAAGCCCTTGATCGATGCGATGGCCATAGGGCGGCCCGGCAAAGGGCCAAGGGACCTGTTTATCGACGCTCGTCGCGGCCTGCAAAAGGCCGGGCGTGCGCGGAGACGGCCGTCTGTCCGCGCCCCGCCGGCTCCAATGCGCGAAGGCCCCGGCCTCGGGCGCATCAGCGCGAGAGGCCCGGGCCTTCGACGGGATATCCATTCGAGTTTCGGGCTCAGTCGTTGCCCTGCTGGTCGCCCCCCTGGTCTCCGCCGTTGTCGTCTCCTTGACCGTCGTCGCCCTGGTCGCCTTCGGTTGTCGTGGTCGCGCCGCCCTGCAGCGTCGTGGTGGTCTCGCCGGGTCCTGTCGTCGTCGTGCCGGAGCACTGGTCTCCGCAGTGGAGCGTGGCCGGAAACCCGACCGCCGTGCGCAGCACGGTCAGCGAGTCGGACGGCGTGACCTTGCCCGAATCGTCGACGTCGCATTCACAGTCGCCCTGTTCGTCCCCGCAGGTGCCACTGCCGACGGCATCCCTGAGGACGACGAGCGCATCGCTGCTCGACGGATGCTTTCCGAACGATTGCGGCTGACCGCAGCTCCCGTGATCGGCGCTGGCAATGGCAGGGGCGCAGAGCGACGCGAGCATGATCGCGAACGCGAACCCGAGCGCACGAACACTGGCAACTCCTGCTTTCGCTTCCTTCCTTTCCATGACCTTTCTCCTCTTGCTCTTCTCTTCTGTCTTTTCGTGGCGCAGGCCTGCCGCCGCGCGAGCCGCGATTGTGCCCGAACGACCATGACAGGCGTGTGAAGGGCCGGCAAGACCCGGCAGCACGCAAAACCTCAACGATGAAAGCCACTTCGCAGACTTGAGAATCGGGTTACTTGCAATGCGCTAAAAGCTGCGGCGGCCCGGGCGCCGACGCCGCCGACCTGTCGAGCACGCTTTACGCAGCAGCCGTTTCAAAGATCCGCGGCGCAGCGGAAACCAACGTGCCCCGTCGTCGACTCCGCCGTCAACGCGATGCGCGCCGCCGGCCGGTAACGCGCGCAGTACTCGCCGGCGCAAAGCCAGGAGCCGCCCTTGAGTACCAGCGCTGCGCCCGAAGAGGCCGCTGCCGCATCGACGGCAGGCGGGAGGCAGCCGCAAGGCTTGGGCGCATGCATCGGCGTGCGCGTCCATTCCCAGACGTTCCCGATCATGTCGTGTAGCCCGAACGCATTCGGCGGATACGACGCGACGGCGCTCGTGCCGGGCTTTTCGCCGCGCGAGAAATACCACGGGAACGCGCCGGTCCAGACGTTCGCCATCAGCGCGCCGCCCGGTGCGAATTCCTCTCCCCACGCGTACGTCGTCGTCGCGGCTGCGCGGGCAGCCGCCTCCCATTCGTGCTCATCGGGCAGGCGGCGGCCTTTCCACCCGGCGTACGCGGCCGCGTCGGCAAAGGCGACGTGCACGACGGGATGGCCTTCGCGGCCTTCGATGCGCGACCCCTCTCCCTCGGGATGCTTCCAGCACGCGCGGTCGCAGAAGCGCCACCACGACGAAGGATCGTGAAGGTCGACCGGGCCCTCGGTCATGCGGAACACTGCCGAGCCCGCCGGGCTCGCGCGTTCTGCGACCGTGACGTAGCCGGTCGCCGCGACGAACTCGGCGAACTGCGCATTGGTGACCGGCGTGCGGTCGATCGCGAAGCGCGCGACCTCGACGTCCCGCTCCGGCCTCTCCTCCGGATAGTGCGCGTTGGAGCCGGCCCGGTAGCGGCCGGCCGCAATCGCAACCATGCCGTCGGGCGCCGAGGTCAAACCTTGATTCCGAGCGAGTTGACGAAGCGCATCTGCTCGATCGTCGTAAACGGCGTCGTATCGATGTTGATCATGACCTTGGCGATCTTCCCCTGGAACGCGTGGGGTGCTTCGTACATCGTCGAGACGCGGTTGCCGAGATCGGCGCCGAGCGAGAAACCGTCGTAGCTCGTGACCAGCACGACTCGCCTGTACGTCATCTCGGCGACCTTGCGGTCGTTGACGTAGAGCGCGCCGCCGCCGTCGAAAGGCCGCGCCGTCATCGTCTGCACGTAGCGCACCGTGAGCTTTCCGTCGGGAAGCGGATCCGACGCGACGATCCTCTCGTTCCACGGATACAGGCTCTGCTCGTAGACGAGCTTGCCGCCGGTAATGTGCAGCACGTAGCCGGCCGGCTGGGATCCGCACGCGAGGATCACGCCGTCGCCATGTCCGGGCGGTCTCTCGATCTCCGCGATGATCTCGTGGTTCAGCCCGCCTACGTTCGGTGCGACGTGCGCCGAAATCCTCTCGATCGGCGGGTAGAGCACCCAATTCCGGCGAGTGCCGTGGCGCAGCCGGTCCTGGCTGAGCTTGATGATGAGGTTCCGGTCGTCGAGCGGGAAGACGCCGTACTTCTGTGCGGCCGCGTTCCACTTGCCGACCAGCTCTTTCACCTTGTCCGGGTTGGACTGGGCCAGGTTGTCGAGCTCGTTCGGGTCTTTCGACGTGTCGTACAGCTCCCAGTTGTCGTCGTCGAAGGAGCTGCCGCGCTCGTGACGCGTGGCCAGGCGCCAGTTGCCGTCGGTGTAGGATCGCTGGCCGCCCAGCTCGTAGTACTGCTCCGTCCGGGTCGCAGCCTTGGGGTTGGCGAACGTCGAAAGGACGCTCGCGCCCTCGATGGCCTTCAGCTTGATGCCGCGATACGAGTCGGGCCGCTTGACGCCGGTAGCCTCGAGAATCGTCGGATAGAGGTCGATCACGTGCACGAAGTTGTCGCGCTTCTCGCCGCGCGCCGTGAGCTTCTTCGGCCACGAGACGAGCAGCGGGTCGGCGATTCCCCCGAGGTGCGCGTACTGCTTGTACATGCGGAACGGCGTGTTCGAGCAGCACGTCCATCCGATCGGATAATGCGGGAACGACGGATCTTCGCCCATGTGATCGTAGAGCTTGTCGGCCTGCTCCACCGGCACGGGGCTGCCGAGCGCGGGCGCGAAGACGTTGGGCGTGCCGGTCGGCGTGCCTTCGGCCGAGCCTCCGTTGTCGGACAGCACGATCACCATCGTGTTGTCGCGCTCGCCGATCTCGTCGAGGGAGTCGAGCAGCCGCCCGATGCAGCCGTCGACGGTCGAGATCGCGCCGGCGTAGCACTCCATGTATCGCGCATAAATGTGCCTGCTCGTCGCGTCCAGGCCGCTCCACGGGTCGGCGCCCGGTGACAGCGGAGGAAGGCGCGTCGTCTCCGGCACGATGCCGAGCTTGTGCTGGCGCTCGAGCCTCTCGGCGCGCACGGCGTCCCAGCCGGCATCGTAGCGTCCCTTGTATGCATCGCGATCGCGGCCGCGCACCTGCAGCGGCGAATGCGCGGTCGGATAGCAGATCTGCAAATAGAACGGCTTCCCGGGATCGAGAGCTTTCTCGGTGCGAATGTACGTGATCGCGCGGTCGGTCAGGTCGTCGGTTGCGTAGTAGTCGTCGCGAACCGGCGCTTCCACGGGCGTAACCCCGTCGATCAGCTCGGCCGGGTGGAAGTAGTCGGTCGAATGTCCCTGGAACCAGTACGCGCGCTCGAAACCGCGGCTGGTCGGCCAGTTGTGGTAGGGGCCGTTGGCGCCGTTGCTGTGCGCGGCATTCACGTGCCACTTGCCGACGTGCATCGTCGCCCATCCGGCGTCGCGCAGCACTTCGGCCAGAGTCGCCGCTTCCAGTGTCATGTCGCCGCGGTAGCCGGGGTATCCTGCATCGAGATCGGCGAGCCATCCCATGCCGGCCGAATGATGGTTGAGGCCGGTCTGCAGGGACGCGCGGGTCGGCGAGCACATCGCGCAGGTGCGGAAGTTCGTGTACTGCAACCCGGCCGCGGCAATTGCATCGAGGCGCGGCGTGCGGATCTCGCTCCCGTAGACACCGAGATCGGAATAGCCGACGTCGTCGAGCACGATCACGAGGACGTTCGGTGCACCGGCGGGAGCAGCGACTTCGCCCGTATACGAAGGGCGCGAGTCCGCGAACGATTCGGAGACCTGCGCCGGCGCGCCGCCCTCGACTTCCTTCGGCGTCACCAGCTTGCGCTGCTTCTCGCGAAGTGCCGAAAGACCGCTCGCGCCGAGCGCGGTAACGACCGCTCCCGAGGTCGCGCCGATCAGGAACTGGCGCCTCTTGATTCCCGAAGGCTTGTCTGTCTCGTCGGCCATGGTCCAGGATCCTCCACCTCGCGCCATACCGGGAATTCCGGGTCAGGTACAGATTCCGGCCCTGCGGCGCGGCGCGGGACGCGCGACAGGTTCGGATTTCCGGCCTGAGGCCCTGCGCGGTTCGCGCGACAGGTCGGGATTTCCCGGGTGCGGCTGCCGGTCCTCTCAGTGGGCCGCGATGGCAGGAGCGAGGCGGCCCACACTGGAAGGCCCGGCCACCGGCACCGGACCGCCTCGGTCGAACGTCTCGAACGATACCGAGCCGTCACGGGCAACGGTCACGTGCACCGCGCCGTCCCGGTCCGTCCTGGCCACCGCGGTATCGTGCGCGGCGTAGCGGTCTTCGACAGCCGGCGCCGGGAAATGGAACTGGTTGTCGATCCCGAGCGAAATCACCGCAAGCTGCGGGGCCACCGCCGAAAGGAAGCTTTCGGTCGACGATGTGCGGCTTCCGTGGTGAGGCACCTTGAGAACTTCCGCGCCGATGCTGCGCGACGCGGCAATCGCAATCTCCGCCGGAGCTTCGATGTCGCCGGTGAACAGCAGGCGGCGCCCCGCGAACGAAAACGCGAGCACCTGCGAATGATCGTTGTCGTTGCAGGCCGCGGCGCCGCGAGGCGGCCATAGCACTTCGACCCCGTCTTCGTGAGGCGGCGCGTCGTCGCGCGATACTCGGCGCAGCGGCACACGGCGACGCGCAGCATCGCGTTCGATGGCCGCGGCCGCCGGCGTCTGGCAAGGACCGTCGGGAATCCAGATCTCTCCGACGTCGAACTCATCGAGGATCTCGGTGAGAGCCCCCGCGTGATCGGACTGCACGTGGCTCGCGACCAGCACGTCGACACGCCCGATCCACTGCTGTCTCAGCAGCGGAGCAACGACCATGCGCCCTCTCCCCGGCGATCCCTCGTCGACGACCCAGACTTTTCCACCCGGCATGCGTACGACTGCCGCATCGCCCTGCCCTACCGATGCGAACCACGCGTCGAGCCGATCACCGCGCCAGCGGTCCCGGGCTCCGACGGCGATGCAGGCCAGCGCCGTCGCCGCCAGCATTAGCTGCGATCGCCTTCGCCACGCGCCGGACGGCAGCAGGCCAAGCAGCACGAGCCCGGTGAGCGCGACCGTGAGCGATGGCCCGGGCGTCGGAGTCGTCAGCGACGCGTAAGGCAGCGACGCGCAGAACGTCGCGACGCCGACGATGAGGCTCGAAAGGAAGGCCCCGGCGCGCACCAGCAGGACGCCGGCGCCGGGCAGCACGGGAAGCAGGAGGAGCCCGCCGAGCCCGCTGACGACGACCGCCGAAACCAGCGGCGCCGCGAGCAGGTTCGCGACCGGCGCCACCAGCGAAATGCGCTCAAAGTGATGCGCGACGATCGGGGTCGTAACTGCCCAGCAGACAAGGGTTAATCGGAGCGCTCCGCCGCACAGTCGCCGTGCCGTCGTCGCAACCGTTTTCGCCCGCGTGGCGGCCCCGGGTTGCGCGCCTGAAACTCCGCCTGCCGAAGCGGCCCGGACCGGCCTCAGCTCACCGATACGCGCATCCCTCGCGACCCGTCGCTGCCTCGCATCGAGCACCAGCGCGACCACCGCGACGTACGAAAGCTGGAAGCCCGCCTCCTCCGCGACCCCGGGCATCGCCAGCGCCAGCACGATCGCGCTGCCGGCCAGCGCCCTCAGCCCGTTGGCCGGCCGTCCGCGCCACAGTGCCGCCATCGCCGCCAGCGCCATCAGCTCGGAACGGTAGACCGAGACGTCGCCGCCGCAGATCGCGCCGTATCCGACGATTGCCAGCGCCGCGGCCAGCGCCGCGCCCTTCATGACGTCGAAGCGTTCGAGCAGCGTCAGGCTGAGCCCGGCAGTGCCGCGCACGACCGCGACGACGATCGCGACGATGAGAGCCATGTGGGAGCCGGAGATCGCGAGGAAATGCGCCAGCCCCGCGTCGCGTATCGCGATCGACGTCGTCGCATCGATGCCGGTGCGGTCGCCGATCACCAGGGCCTCGAGAATTTCGGCGCCCTGCCCTCCGACGCGGTCGCAGGCATCCGAGAACAGGCGCCGCAGCCGGTCGACGACGCCATCGCGCGGGTCGAGCACCGTGACGTCGCCATCGCTCCAAGCCGCTGCGCTCGCGAAGATCCCGCGCCTGGCGTTGTACGCGGCCCAGTCCGGCTCGCCGAAATTGCCGAACCCGCGAATGCGGCGAAGGCGCGAGCGCAGCGCGATGCGGTCGCCGGTGCGCCAGCGCCGCGACGTCTCGTGCAGCGACACGCCGAGCAGGCCCGATGCCGCGGCGTCGTCGGCGGTCTCGACCGCGAGCGTAAGCTTTACGCCGTCACCGAAGGTCGGCGCGAGATCGACGACGCGGCCGGTGATCGCGATCGCACCGCCGGTCGATGATTCGTCGCCGAGGAGTGCTTCCACGGGCGGCGGCGCTCCAGGGAGATGCCAGCCCCGCGCCGGAGCCCGCCAGAACAGTTCCTGGCAGCCGAGAAGCAGGAGTGCCGCGACCACGAGCCGCATCGCTCCCCGCTAGCGGAACCGCTCTCACTCCGAAAGAGCCGCCGGCGAAGCAATTACATCAACGGAATGGGGTCTGACCCCATTCCGATATGGCATGGGGACTGACCCCATTCCTGGCCGCGGCTTCCGTGACTACGCTTCCGGCTCGGCAGTGCTGCGCAGCGCCGCCGCGACCTTCTCGGCGAGCACCGGTCCGACGCCCGGCACTCCGGCAATCTCCTCGACCGACGCCGCGCGGATCCGCTTGACGCTTCCGAATGCCGACAGCAGCGCCCGCTTCTTGCCGGGCCCGATGCCGCCGATGTCGTCGAGCACCGAGCGAAGCCGCTTCTTGGCGCGCAGCTCGCGGTGGAACCTGATCGCAAACCGGTGCGCCTCGTCCCGGATCTGCTGAAGGAGAAACAGCGCATTCGAGTTGCGGCGCAGCACGATCGGGTTGCTGCGCCCCGGCCGGAACACCCTTTCCTCGGAATGCTCGATCTCTTCCTGCTGGAACTCGCCGCGCACCTTGTCCTTGGCGAGCGACGCTAGTTCGACGCCATCCACCCCGATCTCGCGCATCGCCTCGACCGCCATCGACAACTGTCCGCGACCTCCGTCAACCAGAAGGAGGTCGGGAAGCCCGCCTTCATCCTTGCCGCGCGCGAGGCGCCGCGACAGCACTTCCTTCATCGCTGCAAAATCGTCGTTGCGCTGGACCCCGCGCAGCTTGTAGCGACGGTAGCTCTGCTTGTCGGGCCGCCCTTCGTCGAACACGACCATCGATGCGACCACCGCCTCGCCCTGCACGTGCGAGATGTCGAAACATTCGATGCGCTTCGGCGTCGAGGCAAGGTTCAGCTTGGTGCGCAGCTCCTCGAGCATCTTCTCGCGGCGCAGCGCTTCGTCACTGCGATCGGCGAAGGCCTGGCGCGCATTCTCGAGCGCCATCTCGACGAGGCGGCGCTTGTCGCCACGCTGGGGCGCAAACACCGAGACCTTCGTGCCGCGAAGTCCCGTCAGGTAGTCCGCGAGCGCATCCGCACCCTCGAATGCCAGCGGCAGCAGCACTTCCTCGGGAATGTAACGGTCGCCTTCGTAGAAACGGCCCGTCAGCGCCGAAATCACTTCCTCGTCGGGAAAATCGAAATCCTCCAGGCGATAGGAATTGTTGCCGACGAGCTTTCCCGCGCGCACCAGCAGCACCTGGGCCTCGAGGAAGCCTCCCTCGCGGTAGAAACCGAACACGTCGCGGTCGCCGCCGCCATGCACGAGCGCCTTCTGTTTCTCGGCAACCTTGGAGACGGCTTCGATGCGGTCGCGAACCCGCGCAGCGTCCTCGAACCGTTCCTCGTCGGCTGCCGCTGCCATCGCCGCGCGAAGATCGGCGACCAGCGCATCCGTCTTGCCTTCGAGAAGCTGGGTCGCGCCTTTGAGCTGGCGCTCGTACTCGACGCGATCGACCGGGAGCACGCACGGCGCCAGGCAGCGCTTGATCTGGTATTCGAGGCAGGGTCGCGAGCGGTTGCGGAATACCGCGTCCGAACACGTCCGCAGCGGAAAGATCTTGCGCGCGATCTCGAGGGTTTCGCGAATTCCCGACGCGGAAGCGAAAGGGCCGAGATAGACGCTGCCGTCGCGCACGATCTTCCTGGTGACGAGGATGCGGGGCCACTGGTCCTTCACCGTGACCTTCACGGAGAGATAGCTCTTGTCGTCGAGCAGCTTGATGTTGTAGCGCGGCTTGTACTGCTTGATCAGGTTGTTCTCGAGGATCAGCGCCTCGGTCTCGCTGACCGTCACGAGGGTTTCAAAGTCGGCGGCGCGGTTCATCAGGAAGCTGACCTGGTAGCGGCCGTCGCCGCCGCGCACGTAGCTACGCACGCGATCGCGCAGGTTCTTCGCCTTGCCGACGTACAGCGCCTTGCCGCGCCGGTCCTTGAAGATGTAGACACCCGGTCCGGTCGGTGCCGCGGCGGCCTTTTCGGCCATGCGCTGTTCGAGTTTTTCGCGCTCGGACGGCGAGGTTTTCTCGTCGGCGGGTGGTGCATCCGTGGCGGCATTCCCGGCCGGCGCGGACTCGTCGTGCGCCGCTTCGGCGGCATTCCCGGCGGGCGCGGACTCGTCGTGCGCCGCTTCGGCGGCGACGCCGGATGCAGACTCGGGGGAAGCTTTGGCGGCGGCAGTCCCTTCGGCGGGTAGCGCGGCACCTTCGGGCACTGCGCCTTTGGCCTCGCTCTCCGCGCCCGGCTCCGTATCGTCCGGCGCGCCCGCTTCGGGGTCAGCCGGCAAGGCCGAGCTCCTGCTGCTCGATGCGACGGGCCTTGTCGCGCAGCTCGGCCGCGCGCTCGAAATCGAGGCGCTCGGACGCTTCGCGCATCAGGCGGCGAAGGCGCGCGATCTCGGCCTTCGCGTCGGCGTCGCTGCCGTAGCGCGGTGACTCTTCGGCGACTTCGGGAATCGGGAAGTAGTCGAGGTCGGCCATGCGCACCAGCGGATCGTCGATCGCACGCACCGTGCTGCGCGGGATGATGCCGTTCGCTTCGTTGTACGCCTCCTGCACGGCACGGCGTCGATCGGTTTCGTCGATCGCGCGTTTCATCGAATCCGTCATGACGTCTGCGTAGAGAATGACGCGACCGTCCACGTTGCGCGAGGCTCGTCCCATCGTCTGGATCAGCGAGCGCGACGAGCGAAGGAAGCCCTCCTTGTCCGCATCCAGCACCGCAACCAGCGCGACTTCGGGAAGGTCGAGTCCTTCGCGCAGAAGATTGATGCCGACGAGCACGTCGAAGGTGCCCTTGCGAAGGTCGCGCAGGATCTCGGTGCGCTCCAGCGTGTCGATGTCCGAGTGCAGGTAGCGCACCTTGACGCCGAGGTCACGGTAGTAGTCCGTCAGGTCCTCGGCCATTTTCTTGGTCAGCGTCGTCACGAGCACGCGGTGACCGCTCTCGACGGTGCGGCGCACTTCCTCCAGAAGGTCGTCCACCTGCTGGCCCGCCGGTTTCACCTCGATCATCGGATCGACCAGTCCCGTCGGCCTCACGAGCTGCTCGACGATCACGCCGCCCGAGCTTTCGATCTCGAAGTCGCCCGGCGTGGCCGACACGTAGATGCAAGGCCCGATCACGCTCTGGAACTCCTCGAACTTGAGCGGGCGGTTGTCGAGCGCCGACGGCAGGCGGAATCCGAAATCGACGAGCGTCTCCTTGCGCGAGCGGTCGCCGCGATACATCGCGCCGACCTGCGACACGGTCACGTGGCTCTCGTCGAGGAACGCGACGAAGTCCGGGGGAAAATAATGCAGCAGCGTCGGCGGCGTCTCGCCGGGCTTGCGACCGGTCAGGTGCCGCGAGTAGTTCTCGACGCCGGGACAGGTGCCCATCTCCGACAGCATCTCGATGTCGTAGAGCGTGCGCTGCTCGAGACGCTGGGCCTCGAGCATCTTGCCCGCCAGGCGAAGCTCCGCCAGGCGCGTGCCGAGCTCCTGGCGGATCGACTCGATTGCCGCCTTCAGGCGGTCGGGGCCGGTCACGTAGTGGCTGGCCGGGTAGAGGCAGACGCGCTCAGGCCGCGCGAGCACCGTGCCGCGCAGGGGATCGATCTCCTTCAGCGCCTCCACTTCGTCGTCGAAGAACTCGACGCGGATCGCGCGCGAGTCCTCGTAGACCGGGAAGATCTCGACGACGTCGCCGCGCACGCGGAAGGTCCCGCGGTGGAAATCGACATCCGAGCGCTTGTACTGGATGCGCACGAGGCGATCGAGCACCTCGTCGCGGTCGATGCGCATGCCCTCTTCGAGAAAGAGCAGCATGTCGAAATATTCGGTCGGCGAGCCGAGGCCGTAGATGCACGAGACCGACGCGACGATGATCGTGTCGCGCCGTTCGAGCAGCGCCGCGGTCGCGGAGTGGCGAAGCTTGTCGATCTCGTCGTTGATCGACGAGTCCTTCTCGATGTAGGTGTCGGTGGACGGGACGTAGGCCTCGGGCTGATAATAGTCGTAATACGACACGAAATAGCGGACGGCGTTTTCGGGAAAGAGCAGGCGAAGCTCGTTGTAGAGCTGGGCCGCCAGGGTTTTGTTGGGCGCCAGGATCAGCGCCGGCCTCTGCAGCCTCGCGATCACGTTGGCGACCGTGAAGGTCTTTCCCGAGCCGGTGACGCCGAGCAGCACCTGGTGGCGCATGCCGGTCTGCACCCCCTCGGTCAGCGCAGCGACCGCCTCGGACTGGTCTCCGCTGAGCTCGAAGTCCGTAACCAGATGAAAGCGCTCGTCCTGGGCCATCGAACCCTCCATGCTAGCCGATCGCCCCGCCCGATCCGAGTCCGCAGGGTTTGGGAATGGGGTCAGGCACCAGAGGAATGGTGCCTGACCCCATTCCTGTGGTGCCTGACCCTATTCCTGTGGTGCCTGACCCCATTACAGATACGCATATCCGGCCGCGCACCGTGGGGATTTTGACTGGCGCGACCCCCGCTCTTAAGGTTCCGGGCCGTGCTGCGTCTACTTTTTACGATGATCACGACGGTGCTGATCGGCCTGGGCACCGGCTACTTCCTGTGGGGCTCGAGAGTGGCGAGGATGAGCGAGGCGATGAGCGCGCTGACCCTCGAGGAGGACACGCTGCGCGCGCGCCTGGGCGCCCCGAAGCAACCCTCCTCCGCCGACGCGGCGCCGAAAAGCGGCGACGAGCTGCGCGCGATCAGCGAATCGATCGCCGGAGTCCGGCAGGAGCTTGCCGAGCAGAAGTCGCTGATCGAGAAGAGCGCCGCAGCGGCGGGCAGCTCCGATGCCGCGGCGACCAACACCGAGCTCGCCAAAGTTCGCACTCAGTTGAGCGAGTGCAACGCGGACAAGGCGGATCTCGAAGCGAAGATGCGGCGGGCTTCTGCTCAGCCTGCGTACGACACCGGCACGCCGCCGCGCGGTACGGTCGCGCCGGCTTACGATCCGAACGCCGGGCGCCAGGTGGTGCCCCCGGCCTACGATCCGAATGCACCGCGCGCGGCCCCACCGCCGCCCGCGTACGATCCGAATCGCTGAGCCAGCGGAACGAGAGGGCCTTCTTCCGTTCGCGCGCGTTCGCGCGCGATTGCGTCCGCGCGCGTTCGCGCGCGATTGCGCGCACGCCCTCAGTCGGCCGTCACGCCCCGCGATCAGTCGCCCTTCTCGTCCGGCGCCGCAGGCTCGTCGCCCGCTTTCTTGTCAGCGTTCCCCGAATCCGCCGGCTTGCCCGGATTCGCCGGAGCAGGCTTGGCCGGCGCCGCCTGGCCTTTGTCCTCGGGCCAATTGTCGAGCGCGTTCGGCACCACAACCTGGCCCGTAGGCGCAGCCGGCACTCCGCCATTTCGCGACGGCGGTGACGGCGGCGTGCCGGGGATCCCCGGGGTGCCTGCCATTCCTGGCGGCATCGCTCCCGGCGCACTGCCTGGAGCCCGCGACTGCCCGGGCCGGGTCGCTGCTCCGGCTCCGGCTGCCCCCGGCCCCTGCGTCTTGTCCTGCGCGCGAGGCGCCGCGCCGTCGACATAACCGAGGCCGCGCAGAGACTCCCACGTCGATTTGTCGACCGGTTTGTCGGTGGAGGCGCGCGGGTTCTTCTCCCAAGTAGGGATCGAAGACGGCGGGCGGCCGACCATCTCGACGACTTCGGAGAACACCTTGCCGTCCATGTCCTGCCCAACCGGCATGTTCAGCAGGTAAAGCAGCGTCGGCGTCACGTCTTCGATGAACTTCGGAAGCCCGGTCTTCTGCGTGATCTTCGGCCCCGAGACGATGTAGATCCCGTCCGGATTGTGCGTTCCGATGGCCTTTTCCGGATCGGTCGACGACTGGAAACCGTGGTCGGACACGATGACGACGTACGGGGTGCCTTTGACCTTCGCGAGGATCTTGCCGAGCTCCTCGTCGCTGCGGCGGTACGCGTTGGCGACGAAATTCTCGTACTTCTTCGCCTTCTCGCGATCCATGTTCGGGAAATTGTCGGGGTGCGCGTAGCCCCAGTACGGATGCGAGATGCGGTCGACGAACGTCATGACGTAGAGGAACAGCCTCCAGTCATCGCCCGCGTAAAGCTCGGCGCCCTTGCTCTGGATCGAGAACACCTGGTCGAGGTGGTCGTAGAGCACGTCGGCCACGTGCTCCTGGTCCCAGCGGCTCCAGCCCGGCCCCTCGGGAATGTACGGCTCGCCGATCTTCGCCGAGACTTCGGAGCGTGCGTTCTTCGGCTCGCTGGCCACCAGGCCGTCGTCGGTACGGTAGACAGGCGACACGTAGATGTTGTCGTCCGAGTAGTGCATCGCGCGAAGGGTGCCGCGAAAGCTCGGCCGCGTAGCGATGCGCGCCGGCAGCCACGGCGTCCACTTGCCGACGGGAATCTGCATCACCGCGTCCTTGATCACGCCGGTGTTGTCGCGGTACGGCCCCGAGACCTTGCCCTGGTCGAGCTGTTCGGGCGTCAGGAACTCGCCGGTGTTGCCGCCCATCGTCGCGCCGCTCAACGGAAAGCCCGAGAGCATCACGCCCGGGATCGGGTCGGCCGGCCAGGTGCCGGGGACGTTGAACACGTCCACTTTCTGCTTCTGGTCGCGCATGATCTCCCAGATCGCGTTGACGCGCCGGTTGACCGATTGCGAAGTCTTCCAGTCCTTGATGCCGTGCTTGCTGAATCCGAATCCGGTGAAGATCGTCGTCCACACGACCGGAGACAGGATTGGAGGGCGGGACTCGAGAATACCGTGGATGCCGGTGTCGCAGAGCTTCTTCAGGTTGGGAAGCTCGCCGGCTTCCATCATCGGCTCGATGACGGTCCAGGTACCCCCGTCGATCCCGAGCACGATGACCCGCGGAGTCTGGGCGTTGTCGCCGGAAGTGCACGAGGCCGCCAGCAGCGCTGCGGCGCAAACGACAAGGAAACCGCGTTTCATTCTTCGGCTTATTTCCTGGAGCGGCCCGGGCGGCCGGCCCCGGTACATAGGATACCTAGAGCCCGGCGCCCGAAAAGGCTAGACTAACCCACGAGTTCCCTTCGATGGCAAATGTCCTTCTGCGTGCGAGCGCCCTGGCCGTCGCGGCCTTCGCCTTGGCCCTGCTTTACCTTCGCTCCCCCGAGTCGGGTGCGCGCGCCGATCGGCCGCTCTGCGAGCACTGCAACGTCATCCTGATCTCGTTCGACACGGTCCGCTCGGACCATCTCGGCGCTTACGGTTACGAGAGGGCGACGTCGCCGAACGTCGATGCGCTGGCGAAGAAGTCCGTCCTGTTCGAGCGCGCAATTTCGCAGGCGCCGTGGACGCTGCCCGCCCACGCCTCGATGCTGAGCGGACTTTACCCGAGCCGTCTCGGCGTGCTGCGCTATCCGGCAACCCGGATCCTGTCGGACCAGAACACCGTGCTCCCCGAAGTGTTCCGCTCGGCGGGCTACGCAACGGCGGGTTTTACCGGAGGCGGGTTCGTCTCCTACCACTACGGCTTCGACCGCGGCTTCGACCAGTACATCTCGCGGGGTCGCCGCTACGAGCACAACCTCGACTCGACGATCGACTGGCTCGAGGAGCACAAGGACAAGCCGTTCTTCCTGTTCTTCCACGGCTACGACGCGCACCGGCCGTACTACTCGAAGGCGGTCGACAAAAAGGAGATGGGCCTGCCCGCCGATTCCGACGTCGAGCAGCCGCGCTACTGCCTCCAGGACGACCGCGGCGTGCCCGACGATGCCAAGCGCGAACACATCGTGCGTTACTATGATGCCTCGATTCATCACGGTGACCGTGCGATCGGCGTCCTGCTGCAGACCCTCGACCAGCTTCACCTGATGGACAACACCGTGATCCTGCTCACTTCCGATCACGGCGAAGAGTTCTTCGAGCACGGCAACTGCGACCACGTGCGATTCCTCTACAACGAGTCGATCCACGTTCCGTACATGGTCTATATTCCAGGCTTCTCCCCGCAGGGAATGCGCGAAGAAGGGCTCATTCCTGCGTCGATTTCGGTGGCGCGCACGCTTCTCGACATCGTCGGCATCGAGCATGCGATGCCGGGCGTGACGCTCCTGCCGATGCTGATGGGCAAGCAGAAGGGCTTTCCGGTGGTCTACAGCGAAGCCGACAGCGCAGCGGGAAGCCTCGGAAGCCGCGGCCGCGCAATTGCGATCACCAAGCCGACGGTCAAGCTGATCTCGTACATCGAGGAAGGCAACGACGAAGCGTACGATCTCAAGGAAGATCCCGACGAGCACCACCCTCTTCCGGAGAAGAATCTGGCGTACCTGCTTCGGCAGACGCTGAGGGCCTGGTCCGATTCGCTAAAGCCCCTGCCCCGGCCCGCAGCCGAGCCCGACGAGGTCGCGAAAGCCATCGCCGCCGACGACGGCGACGACTCCACCGGAGAGTCGGCCGACAAGCACGACGACCGTCCGAAAGAGTCCGCGCCGGCCCAGCCGCCGGGACAGGACGGCGACAAGGGCAAGGCGCCGGGCAGGAAGAACCCGAAGATGCCGGAGGATCTGAAGAAGGATCTGAAGTCGCTCGGTTACCTGCAATAGATTGCCCCTCCCCTTTGGCGTGGAATTTTCCTTCCCTTTTGTGCACCGACGCACCCGCAATCGAGGCACACCCATATTGCGGCTTCCGCTCTGCTGCGTGCAGACTGCCCCGGTGCAGGCAACAGCCGTCGCTCCCGGCGAAGCGGGCGCACGAAGTGAGGAGACGATGAAGAAGCGACTTGCGGTGTGGACTTTATGTTTTGCGGCCGTCTGCGGCTCGGCCCAGACCTCGGCGGCAGCGACGAACGTCGTCGCCGATTACAGATTTCGCCGCGACCTGACGTCCGACGTCGCCTCCGCGCCGGATCTCACGCCGATCGGCCCCGGCCAGAACTGCTTCGTCATCGACAAGGTCGGCACCCAGCTCCGAAACGTCCTCGAGTTTCCCACGGGCGACGGCGTCCAGGTGGCGTGGACTGCGCTCGATCCGCTGATCCCGCTGGATCACTACTCGATTGCGTTCCGCTTTCATTTCGACGGGTTCGGCGGCTACCAGCGCCTGGTGAGCTTTGACGGCGGCGTCGCCGACTGCGGACTCTACTCGATCGGCAACGTGATGACGTTCTTCTGTGGATCCGGCAATACCAACATCCCGTTTCCGGCCGACGGTTACTACGATGTGGTGTTCACGCGGGCTTCCGGCGGCGTCGTCAACGGCTACATCAACGGCAACCTCGCGCTGCAGTTCACCGATACGACGGCTCTCTCGGTCATCGGCGTGAACGAAAGTCTGCGCTTCTTCCGGGACAACGAGTGCCCCGCCGCCTGCAATGAGAACCGCTCGGGGACGGTCTCGCGCATCCGTCTCTACGACGACGCGCTGACGGCCGATCAGGTGACGGCGCTCGAGACCCCGCTCGCTACCACGACGACCATGCTGGAGCCGACCTGCGGGGACGCCAACGAATCGGACACGATCACGGCGGCCGACGCCCTGGCCGCGCTGCGCTCGTCGGTCGGCACGGGCTGCTGCAGGATTACCTGCGACGTGAACTCGAGCGGATCGGTGACGGCGAGCGATGCGCTGGCGATTTTGAAGAGAGCGGTTGGTCAGGGCGTGACGCTCACCTGTCCGTTCTGAGCGGGTCGCCGCGTCGCGCGGAGCGCCGCGTGGTTTGCGCCGGTCTTCTCACCCGGCCCCGTTTCCGGGCTTTTGCTGCGGCTGCGGGCCGGATTTTCCGCACGCCTGGTCCGGCCGGAATGGAGCGGCTGGCTGCCCGGGCCAATTGCCCCGGCGCGAGGCTCCGGTATAAGCTTGCCGGATTCCCCGGTAGCTCAGTCGGTAGAGCGGGTGGCTGTTAACCACCATGTCGCTGGTTCGAGTCCGGCCCGGGGAGCCAAATCCTCGCCAGACCAAATCTCTCTCTGCGGATGGTCCGCGCCGCCTCCTTACCAGGAGCGGCGCGAAATCCTCGTGATGTCGCGAGGGTTTGCGAGTTCGAGCAGCCGAGACTCGACGCCAACCTGTTAACCAGGGCGGCCGCAGAGAGCGCCGATCCGAAGGGATTCAGGGCAATTTTCGCTCTCAGAAGGCCTCTCCGGGGAGAGATTCCTGAGAGTGGTTAACTGATTGTGTTAACCACGCACCTTGAGAGCGTCGGCTGGTTAACAGGATGCCGCGGTTCAGCGGATGCGACGAGTCAGACCCACCAACAATTCGCTTCCGCCAGCCGAGCACCGATCAATAGCCGGTGCGTCTCTAGTCAGATCGACCGCTAAACCGGTCTGACTCGTTAATATCGGCCGCGGAGAATTGCGCCTCCCAGCACTGATTGTTCTCGATATTGATGAGCTGCGCGATCACAGATGGGTCCAATGCGAACGGCATTACGGGCGGAGCGAGCGCGGCTCCTGCTGCCGACACACCGATCGCCGCCTCTCCGCCTTGCGTCGCGCTGAGGACCAGCTTCTTCATCGGGCCATTGCGTTCATCAGGATCCCGATAGCGGAACCCCGACCCTGCGTGCTGCCAGCAACTGCCGCCGGCGCACTGGGATCCCGCGGCTGCGTCAATTTCAGATACGTTGCGAATGGTCCCCTCAACGCTGGAGTACAGACACAGGACATAGTTACTCGATGTCGTCGGGTCGCCAAAGTCCGAAGGAATCGTCCCGGCACTGGATCTCCATTTCCAGGACAACTTGTCGTGACCGCCGGGCGGATTGTTCAGATCCAGACTCGAGTCCTGGGCTGCCGTCGGCACCCGGCAGCCCACCAGCGGAACTGTCGGGCAGTCGTTATGGGAACGTGCAAAAAAGACATCGTAATCGCTGCCGATCGTGTCATTCAGAGAATTTGTCGATGTCCAGACGAGGATGCTCGTGCCGTTTTGCGCCGTTTCGAGATCGGGCAGGAAGTCCAGATTTCGCCAGGGGAATCCGCCCGTTGGTGGTGAATTGTCACGCGAGGCGTTGACGTTTATCGCCGCGGGGTCGGTCCACGATAAGCCTGCGTCGAACGAACGAACGCCGACGAGATCCCCTTCTTGACCGATTGTCCCGCCAAGACTGTCAAATGCTTGAGTCCACACCACCTGCCACACGCCGCCGTCGTATCGCACCCGTGGAGCTTGGCGCTGTCCGAAAGTCGTTAGCGCAGGGACTCCACCAATAGCGGTTCCAGCGCTCCACGTATTCCCATTGTCACTAGAACGAGCGGCCGCAATGTCGTAGTCGAAGTTGCTTTGATCGGCACCTGGAATGGCCGACGTCGTGTCCCAGACAACGATCCAAGTGCCCGCACCATCGGTCGCGAGATCTGGCCTAGATGCGTCACCCTGATTGGAACCACCGAGTTGGATTGCGGAACTCCATGTGGCACCCGCATCGCTCGATACCGACATTTTAATTCGATCGAATCCGTCGCACCATGTAGCAATCCACCTACCCGCGTGGTCTGTAGCCAAACGAGCGTCGAAGCCAAGAACCGTGTCGCCGACGTAGAGAAATGAGGCCGTTGACCAGGTTACCCCGTCGTCGTTTGAGTGCGATAGCTCCAACCCCCACTGGGTACTCGTGGGCGTTGGATTTACGAGCCACATCGCCATCCAGTATCCATTGGTGTCGGCGACAATTCTGAGGTCGAGAGCGTTCGAAGTGAGGCCATCGATCCTGAGCGGATCGGACCACGTCGCTCCGGCGTCAGTCGATCGGACGACCTCGACTTCATCTACGTCGCCGTGAAGCCCGGCAATCCAGGTGCCCTGCCCGTTGGTGGCAATGGCTTGGCCCTGAGCGTCTTGGGTCGCTGCATCAGAGTTAAGGATTGCCAGTGGAGACCAGGTGCGCCCATCGTCGGTCGAACGAGAGAAGACCGCATCCTCTCCGAAGGTGCCGGGAGTCACGCCGACCGCCGGATCGCTGGAGGACCACACTGTCACCCAGTTTCCTAGTCCGTCTCCAGCCACGGCAGGGAAGACGTCATCAATGACATTGGTCGGAGGATCCGTCGCTGCGTTGGAAGCGAGGGGACGAGGCGCGTCGAACATCATGAGGGCGTAGCTTGGCCGCACCAAGCAGAGCGCGACTAGGCTACTCAGAATATGAAAATAGACGCGGGTCACGCGGAGACCGATCGGCCTGAAAGAGAGCGTGGCGCCATCCCACGTCGACTCCGAAATTCACTAGCCACTCGCAAGCACCGTTCGCGGTGCTTATGTCTTTACAACTCACGGCATGCAAGTGGTCTACATGCCCATCGTCACAGGGAGGCCGATCTATGAGAGTCAACGGATTGAGGAAGCCTACAGCCTAGCTTCAATGCCTGCCGCGGGTTATTCCAGACGGTCGGCGGAATAGACGATGAAGCTCCCTGTCTTGCCCCAACCTGACGCGGGAACTGTTGCCAGCGAGTTACGCCAGTGGCGTCGCTGGAAACACGAATATTCTCAAGGCGGGACGATTCATTCCCAGCTTCCGGGGCCGGTAGAGAAGTCGTCAATCATAGCCATTCTATTCGGACTCGCTCTCCGCCCTCCAATCTTTGCGGTGGGTTGGCTCGCGCAGAGGACGGGACTCTCTTGGCTCCGTCAGCGCTGTGCGACCTTGCGCGTTCAGACCGACCGGTTGGTCCTCTGTCGAGCGGCCTGCTCGTTGAACCACGCGCTTTCGGAGCTCGGTCTTTCGCTCATGGATCGAGACGAGATCGCGATGGCGGTGGAGTGTCTCGGAATGTCGTCGCGGGTACACCCGTGTCCACACAACATGAGCTTCGGACTGAGCACTCGACTCTGGAGCGCGCTGGCGGGCATTCCTGAGGCGGAGGATGCACGTAAAGAGTACGAGACGGTGGCCCGTGGGTTCGCGGCAGGATTCGGCGCTATCGATTGATCGGCGGCATGACGCAACGCTACGCATCCCGCAGCAACAAACCTCGGCAGCCCCCCTTTTTGATCCCAGTCGGCTCGAGCGCGCCATGCTACTCCGGCAACGCCGAGCACGGCTGCAGAGCCGCAGCGAATTTCGCGCGGGTCACGATGATGCGGACCAAGTCGCTCGGATTCGATTGATACTACATGGGCGCAAGGTTGGGATCCTTCGAATCATCGCTAACGAACCTGACGGCCAGCACAGGAACGGAGGCAAAGAACAGGAGTGCACGCGCAAAGGCGAGGACGCCGTTTCGACCACTGAGGTCGCGCCGGGCTATCCATCGTTGCGCGAATAGGTGACCGCCTTCAGCTGCCATCTTCATGTAACGCTCCGCGATACATTCATCGCGACAAACTCCACGGCCCTGGCTGTACATCCAGCCGAGCCGATAGCCCGCCGGCGCGTATCCCTGATCAAAAGCGCGGTTAAACCAGCCCACAGCTTCCGCATCTCGGTGTTCTCGCACCAAAAGGCTTCCCAAGTAGTACTGACCAACTCTGTACCCCGTCTCCGCCGCAGCGGAGTACAGCCGTTCCGCCTTCAGCGTATCGACGGCGACTCCCTTTCCGATGTCGTGAATCCACCCCAGGGTCACCTGAGAAAACTGCTCACCGGCGGCGCTGAGGTTCTCCAGTTCGAGAATCGCTTCGGAAATACGGCCCTCGTCAAGGAGACGCCGTGCGGCAAGCGCCTGCCTGTAGAGAACATCGGAACCGTTATCCATCCAGTTGGTGCTCAATCCGGGTTCCAAAAAGTTCCAAGACCAAAACGTCCAGAGATGCGCTATCCGACTTCGCCGGTCGGCATGATATGCCGCGCTCAAGCTCCACAGAAGTGACAGTGCGAGAGCTCGCTCGGGGCCACCAGTGCCCGCCGGGAACGGGTCTCCGGGGAGAGAACCCAGAGAGTGGTCAACTGATTCCGTTAACTACGCGCCTTCGAGAGCGGCGTATGGTTAACACCCTCACCCCAAGCCCCCGCAGCATGGAACACTCACGGGCTGCAGCTTGCCGGCAGCTGTCCCGCGAGGTGTCCGCAACATGAGCCACCATCAACGGTGCTATTGGTCCCATCGGGGCAGGTAGTATTGTTCCACTGCACTGAATCGAGAACGGTCCCGGTCAGGGTCGCGGATTGAAGATCCACACTAGTGAGATTGGCGCCTGTCATCACAGCATCCTCAAGAAACGCGGATGAAAGGTCTGTACCGGACAGGTCGGCGCCAGTCATAATCGTTCGTGCTAGTCCGGCCTGACTTAGATGCAGGTTGTGCAGGTCCGCTCCAGAAAGGTCCCCGTCGTATAAGTCCACCCTGGGTCCGTACAGGTTTCCACCGCGGCAGGTCCAGTCGGCGGGCAGGCCGATCGGACACGCCATCACTCCGAGTCCATTGTCCTGTTGAGAAAGGATCGCACCACTTAGATCAACGGCGCTCAGATCAAAGCTGCTCAGGTCAACACCCTGAAATCCGGCGTCTATCGCTCCGCTAAGATGTGCTCCAGTCAGAATTGCGAAATCAAAGTAGACACCGGTAAAAGTCGCGCCGGTGAGATTCGCGCCAGTCAGGTCAGAGTAATAGAAGAATAGGTCGGTGAGGTCAGCGTTCGATAGATCCGCTCCCTGAAACGTTGTCTGCAAGACTTGCGCATCTGTCAGCACTCTGCCGTGCAGGTCGCTGCCGTCGAGATCAAGGTCGGAAAGATTGACGCCAGGTCCAGTGAGGGCATTGCCACCGCACGCCCACGAGGTGGGGAGAGTAGCCGGACACCCCGACACGATGCCAGTCTGAAGGGCAGTGACATTCGTCACGGCCGCGAGATCGATGCCGCTGAGATTCGCCCCAGTAACCTTTGCCTGGCGAAAATCCGCGCCCACGACGTCGGCATCGTGGAGATCTGCGTTTTGAAAGTCCGCGTAGGGGCAGTACGTTCCCTCCAGATTTGCGCCGGCGAAAACGGCAGCCGAGACGTCTGATAGCCAAAGCGAAGAACCGTGAAGATCGGCCCCTGTCAGATCGGCGCCCGGAAGAAGATTTGTCGTACTCAGATCCTGTCCGCTCAGATCTGCGCCCCTCAGGTACATTGCAATTGTCCGGGCGACTTCGTTTATGGAGAGCCATACCTCGTTCGATCCCGGACAGGAGGATCCGTCCAATGCGGCATCAAAGCTCGGCGCGAACTTCTCATAACAGCCGAACCAGTTCGTCTTTGGTTTGATGCTGTCGTGCAGAACAAGCCCGCGTGCAATTTTGTTGTCACAGCCGACTACACGCGCAGCAATCCCGTTGCGGCCGATCACACACTTAACTTGATCCGCCGTCGTCGCCGTCGCTGCGCCCAAAAGACTCAGGATCGCGTCCTCGCTTGAAACGACCGCGGCCCAAGCCGCCGACGCATCACCTACGAGCGAACACGGCCCAACCGACTCCGCCAATTGAAAGGTAGAAATGAGCTTGGACTCGCAAGTGCTCAGATCCAACGTGGTTCCATACTGCATCGAGCCATTGTTTCGTTTCACCACGCATCGGAGCGCGTCGGCTGTCGCCTTCGCCTTCCCGGCGCTGCAGGTGCTGGTCGGGGCGATGCCGGCCGCCGACTGGGATGCGGCGGTCAAGAGAAACGCACCAACAAGCGCGCCAACGATCCTATGCGGGCCCTGACGAAGAAGACGGGTTTGTGACTGAATCGACTGGAGCCAGAACACTTTCTGTATCCGTTGGCGCATTCTAGCTCCTCTGCGGGGTAGCGTTTCTAAGGGCGACGGTGACAGGATCGTCCTCTGGCAAGTTTGAAACAAGTTAAAACCTCCGCGCGCCACGGTTCTCGGCCTGAAGCTACTCGATGACTCCTGGTGGCTAAGCTTCGCCCAACCAGCCATGACCGCGAGGCGAAATTGGAAGAATGGCGTGACCACGGGCGCCAACATACGCTCCAACCGCAGGCCAAGGCCGTTCGCTAACGTCGCAAGCAAGACCGCCTGGTCGCTCGCGCTTTTGATCGGCTGGATTTTGGCACACTACGGGGACGCCTCATGCACAAGGGTATCACCCAAGCCGCGTTCGATGTTTGATGAACGCGGGGTGCAAGATGGCTGCTCTGCCGGGGAGGACAAATCGATGTCGAAAATTGGACTGGCATTAGGTTTGATGATGGTCGTTCTCGCGACCGCGGGACGGGCGAATGCCACCGACATCTCTGCGAGAGGGATTTCGATCAGAGAGGGCGGCAAACTCACCCATCGGCAGGTCCGCGTTTCGTCGCGCGACGCGGCTATCCTGTTGCCGAATGGCGTCACCCCCTCAGCGGCAATCCACGTCTATAGCGCGAACGATGATTTCTGCTTCAAGATGCAGGCCGGCACAGGCTGGACGAACGATGGCTCAAGCTGGGCGTACGCGGACGAGGGAACGGGAAACGTCGCCTCCGTAACGAACGGGAAGCTCGTCATGAATCTCAAGTCGGGCGTCGCGTACTCGCTCAACGACGCGCCTCAAGCCGAAGTAAACGTGCAGGTCCAATTCGGCGACGGTCAACGGTACTGCCTGCACTGCAACGGAATCGAGATCATCCAGAACGACGCAAGGCGGTACAGTGGCAAGTATTGCTCGTCTTCTGTTTGCGATGCGGAGCCCGAAAGTTGCGACCCTCTCGTAGAATACGATTGGAGGGAATGGCCCGTGAGCGAAGGCGGCAATGGGCATTTCTATGCCGTGACCGCACCGTACGGCACCTGGTACGAGTCTCGGGATAAAGCGATTGCTGCCGGCGGACACCTCGTGACGATCAACGATGCCGCAGAGAACGACTGGCTGCGTCAACAGTACGGGACGCCAGGGCAGTTCGGCCAGGGTCTCTGGACAGGCTTCAACGACCTCGGAACCGAAGGTCACTGGGAATGGGTTGGAGGCGACGGTGGCTGGTGGGAGAACGGTAACCCGGCGAGCACGAGCTATGCGAACTGGTATCAGGGCACGCCCGAGCCCAATGGGGGTCTCGGCGAAAACGCCATGATCATTAACTACTCCGACTACAGCGGCGACAACCGCCACGGAACGTGGACCGACGCTGATGAGAACCGCACGGACTTCAAGGGTGGGATTATCGAACTTGACGGCCCGCCTTAGCGGCGAGCGCGCGCTCGAGGGAGAACCCGCGACGGCGGCGCGAAATCCGCGTGATGTCGCGAGGGTTTCCGACTTCGAACAAGCACGACGCGGCTATCGGCTGTTAACCAGAGCGGCTGCTGAGAGCGTCGATCCAAGGCTGAACGAGGCGAATTTCACTCTCAGAACGGCGCTCTGGGGAGAGAATTCTGAGAGTGGTTAACTAACAGTCATCCGATTTCAAGATCACGGTGGTGCTCGCCTGAGTCGCGGCTGGGCGACGTCGTGGAGAGACTGATCTTCGCGCAGAGTCCGATGACCAACTCGTCAGGACGCGACAGTGGCGCACCCACATCCGCGAACGGGCGCAACGGCGAGCGCTACCGGTGGATCTCCTCTGCCGCCGATAGCGATCGCCGCCGTCCGCAATTGAGCCGTTCCCGAGTGTGGCGCAAACCTGTTCACGCAGCCCACAAGACCGGCCAGTCGCAACGTCTATACTGGGCCGACGCAGACCTTGATGCCAACGGCCCGAGCTGCCGTCCATCACCTCCTGGTCGGTCAGCTCGGCAAATCACCGATGCGAATCCGCGGGCCTGAGCTGGCGTTCATGCACCTACGTCGTCGGTGGAAGCCGCGCGGCCTCGGCTCGGAAACCGTCGCGCGATTGGTCACGTCTCCGTCGGCTGAGTTTCGGCACACGACGCGGTCGGTGCCCGCTTTTTGGTAAATTGCTGGGCGGAACAATCCTGCTCGCCGTGGATGGCTCTAAACGCGAATGTTCGAGAACGCCGCGAGCAGCAGTCCCCTCCTCGAGCAGGAATCGCTCGGGAGGGGACCTTGTTCAGCCCGGAGTTATCTGTGCGGGTCTCGCCCCGAGACGACGCCACTACTGTTCGATTGTGTAGTCCACAAAGCTGACATTCGCTCCGATGAAACTTCCACAATAGGTGATGTCGGCAGTGCATCCCCCTACCGTCCTTGAACAATTGCATGTCGTTCCGGATGTAATTGCTAGACCCCTCATGTCTACTGAACTGAGGATCCCACTGTCGTGGAGAATGTTCACCGCATTGCCTGCCAGTAGGGTGTTGGTGAGCGTGTTGCTGGTCGAATTATAAACACCGTTGTCGTTATCGTGGATACTTGAGCCGGTGACGGTAGTCGAGCCGTACAGGGTGATGCCAACACCGGCCCCTCCTCCCTTGACGCCGGATACCTCGCTCGTATTGACGGTCCTGAAACCGTCGATTCCTACACTGCTCGTAATAGTTGGATCGAGGGCGATCTTGGCCGAGTTGACCTGAGCGGCGACGGTCGTGAAGGAGTTGACGATTCCGGAACCCCATCCCCCTGCAATGTAGACGGTGTTAACCTGAGTCGTGCCGGACGATGCCGACACGTCGACCGCGATGGCCGTACCGCACGATATACCAGCCGGACATGTAAAGGGCTCAGAGGTGTAGCCTCCAGTGAATTTGACGCCTCTGCCAAGGTGCAGGCACGTTGCGCCGACGCTTCCTGTCGCAGTATCGCGCTGAATCACCTCGCACGACCCCGTGCCGGGATAGATCTTGACCGTCTGGCCGCAGATAACGTGGTTCATGCCCCCGGAACTCGTATCGTTGGTAGAGATCGGGCTCGCTTGCGAAACTCCAGTACCAACTTGGCAGTTCGCAAGAGCTCGATTCGGAAGCGCGGCAGCAAGAAGAACAAACGACAGCAAGAAGAACATGGAATGTTTCATACGGCAAAGTTCCTTCTCAGTTTTAACAATGGATCGGACAGTAGCGCGAGTTGATTCTCGACGCATATTGCGGCCCCGCGTCATTGACGCAAGCTCCTAGGTCTTGTTCTCTTCACGGAAAATGTCGAGCTTAGACAAACGTCAGTGACCGTCGCGCGCGATATACGCGTAAAAGGCTTCCTAGCGAGAGTCAGCACGTAGCGCTGCTAACATCGCCGTCAGTATGTGCTTTCTTTTTGTGGCGACTCTCACAGCGGTTCCATTTTTTTTTAGGGCGGTCGAAGCAGATCTGCCACGAGTTGTGCGATCGATAAGGTGGCACTTCCATGCAGAGGCGCCGCTGGAAACGTTGCCGAGTACCGCACGATATTCTAACTGGCCAACGAGCAATCGCGGCTCCGCACCTTTTTACGGCCCGACAAATTGCCATCGTGAAGGGCGAATTTTGACGAGTACTCGTCAAGTCGACCCGGGAACGGCCACCGAAACCGGAAGTGGTCGCCAACTCGTGGCATTCCCCGCTCTTGGCGCAGCCAGCGCACCGGCTTGAGCGGTATCTGGAGTTCACGATGCCCAGACCCCGTCCGCGGTATGCGGCCGATTTGCGAGATCGCTTAGTCGATCTGGTTCGCAGAGGGCGATCCCGTAAGGTGCCAAAACTCCGCCGAGCTCTACGCAGCCTCCCGACAGTAGAATTTCAGCACACCGCCGAGTTCAGGATGAACCTGAAGCGCCGCGATTTCTTCGCTACCCCTGCGCGACGTTCGTCGTAAGAAGCCTGTGACGCCGAGAACGTCGGTCCCAACAAGTCTGTAAGTCCGAGAAGGGTGCGCCTTTTCGCGCTAGCCCTTGGACATAGATCTGGACTCGAGTGTATGAAGCGCTCGCGCGAGCACTTCTGCCTTCTACGCTCGCTCGTACCCAGTCGATTGTGAACGGTCGTTTGGACCGGTTGGCTGGCACTAACCCTAAGGTGCGAGGTGGCATGCGTGAGCGATCAGCAAGCAACCCAAAACCCGGCGTTATCAGGGCGGGAAGAGTCGAACGCCTCTACTCGCCGCCTCCACTTAGGAATCGCCGTGGCCGGATGGCTATTCATCTTCGGACTGGCCAACGTTGTGCCATCCGAACCGTACCGAATGTGCTTCGATCCTACGGTCGCGCCACCGCAAACTCGGCTGAATCAGTACCGCAGCATGCCGCTAGCGATGCCGTTGTTTCCGACGGGCTGCCTCGACAGTCGGCCGATAGTTGTGGCCGAGCAGATCGACAAGTCCGCAGCAGGCATGGAGTTCCCCCGGTTTCGTGGACACCTAACCGCTATGGTAACAGGAGTTCACGATGCCCAGAACCCGCCCGCAGTATGCGGCCGATTTGCGTGATCGCTTAGTCGATTTGGTTCGCAACGGCCGATCCCCTGAAAAACTGGCTGAAGAGTTCGAACCCTCTGCTGCAACGATCCGCAACTGGACGAAGCAGGCCGAGCGCGACGGGGGCAAGAGAAAGGACGGACTGACGACCGACGAGCGCGAGGAACTGCGCGGGCTGCGCCGCGAGAACCGTCGCCTGCGCGAGGAGGTCGAGATCCTGGGAAAGGCGACGGCCTGGTTCGCCAAGGAGTTTGGGGGGACGCCGAAGCGGCGTTCGAACTCGTGAAGGCGAACCAGGCCGAGCACAGCGTCACAAGCCTGTGTCGCGTGCTGAATGTTTCGACGAGCGGATACTACGCCTGGTTGAAATGAACGCCGTCGCGTCGTGAACAACGCGATCGCGAGCTCGTCGGCGAGATCCACCGGATCCACAAAATGTCGCGCACAAGCTACGGCTCGCCCCGAATCCACCGTGAGTTTCGTGACGACGGAATCCGCATCGGCCGAAAGCGCGTCGAGCGCCTGATGAAGCGGGAAAACCTCGTGGGAATCAGTCGTCGCAAGTGGATTCGTACGACGGAGCGCTGCCGTGGCGCAAGGCCGGCGCCGGATCTGGTAGATCGCAGGTTCATTGCCGACGGCCCGAA
>DASXOZ010000042.1 GCA_036493895.1 Candidatus Binatia bacterium
CCCCACGGCCGGTCGATCGGATCAGTACGCCATGACGACGCTGGTCATCCAGACCGGGTAGACCGAGTCGCCGTGCGGCGACGAGTCGGGGCCGTCGTGGTTCACGTCCTGGAGCGCCTTGTCGAGGAAGAGGACGTTGACGCCGTTGACCAGGTTCCACGCCCCGTAAGTGGCGGGGAGGAACGCCAGCGGAATTCCGAAATTCACACCCAGCGAGGCGTATCCGAACGTCTCGTTGTGATTGAAGGTTTCGTAGTAGTTGTGCATCGACAGGGCCAGCGTGGCCGGAACCGTCACCGTGACCGGGTAGGCGTCGGCGCCCGGAATCGTGAACGCATGGCTCGGTGCCAGCGACAGCATGAACAGGTCGCCCTTGCCGTGGCCGCGGCCGTTGACGCCGAAGAAATCCCCGAATGACGAGCCGTGCGTCTCGAACGCGAACGTCGCCGTGGGATGCAGCGCGAACGCTCCGAGATACGGACTGTCGTCGAAACCGAGGTTCACGTCGGCCTCTTCGGTCGTGGTGAACCCGCTGTTCGGGCTCGTATAGAAGTAGTACGTAAAGCCGGTCGTGATGCCGTAGGCCCACGTTGCCGTCATGCTCGGATAGATGTCGGCTTCGTACCAGGCTCTAGGGCCGCTGCAGGACCTCGTGCCGGTGCCGGAGCCGACGCCGCAGGCCAGCGTGTGCTTGCTATGAACACTGTCCCAGTTGCCGAGCCCGAGGCTCACGGTGCGCAGTGCACCATCGGCCGAGTTGTAGAGCTTCCAGGCGATCCCGAGGGAAGGCTCCCAGATGCCGCCGTCCCGCTCCTGCAGGATTCCGCGGAAGAAGTAGGCGTTGGTAAAGTCGTTCTCGAATGTGAGGGAGATGTTCCCAGTATTGACGGCAGGCGCCGCCGGGGCGGCGGCAGCGGCGTCGTCGGCCAGGACCCTGCTCGACGTAGCAACGACGAGGGTTCCGACCGCGAAAGCGACGGAAAGACGGTTTTTCAGATGGCGATTCAGCATGGCTACTCCCTTGTGGTCGGTGGATTGGTCCCGGGCCCTCCGCCCAGGAGGTTCGCCGCCTAGCGGCCTCCCCCGGGGGAGTAGCAATCGTCAGGCCAGCCGGCGGACGGTGGTTTTGCCCGGATTTGCGAAAAAACCCACGCTTCTGGGCACAGGAATGCCCAGGAACGAGGCACGTTCGTGCCCGGCCCGAAGGCAGCAGCAGGAGCCGCGCCCCTGCGTGCCGGGCCGGCCAGCACCTGTACCTGCGCGGATTTTCCCGCTACGAGGTCGCCCATGGACCTGAGCTACGGCCCCGAATACGAAGAGTTCCGTCGCGAGGTACGCGCCTTTCTGGACGCGCACAAAAGCGTCGCGCCTCCCGCCGCGATCGGCCTCGAAGGATCGCCGCAGGTGCGCGACTGGCAGAAGAGGCTCGTCGACGGCGGCTACGCCAGCCGCACCGTTCCGCGCCAGTACGGTGGCTTCGGTGCCAAGCCGGACCTGCTGCAGAACATCATCATCGACGAGGAGTTCCGCCGTGCGGGCGTCTCGCGCGGGATGGCCAACCAGGGCATCAGCATGTTCGTGCCGACGCTGCTGCAGTACGGCAACGAAGACCAGAAACTGCGCTACATCGGCCCGACGATCCGCGGCGAGATGATCTGGTGCCAGGGTTACAGCGAGCCCGGATCCGGCTCCGATCTTGCCAGCCTCAAGACGTCGGCCGTCCTCGACGGCGACGAGTTCGTGATCAACGGACAGAAGATCTGGACGAGCACGGCGCGCGAAGCGCAGATGATGTTCGCGCTCGTCCGCACCGAACCGGACGCTCCCAAGCACGAGGGAATCAGCTACCTGCTCGTCGACATGAAGGCGCCGGGCCTCACGATCCGTCCTCTCGTCATGATGACGGGCCACGCCGGCTTCAACGAAGTCTTCTTCGACAACGTCCGCGTGCCCCGCGAGAACCTCATCGGGCGGCGAGGCCAGGGCTGGGAAGTCGGCAAAGCGACGCTGATCCACGAGCGCAACATGCTCGGGGCCGCCGACCAGACCGAGAACTCCTACATTCGCTGCGTCGACGTGCTGCGCGACTTCGGCGTTCTCGACAACGCGGTGTACCGCGACCGCCTGATGAAGATCGCGGCGCGCACCTATGCGATGAAGTTCCACTCGATGCGCATGCTGACCGACCGCCTGAAGAAGAGGCCGCCGGATGCGGCCGCGCTGATCATGAAGCTCAACGGCTGCCAGCTGAACCACGACATCGCCAAGCTCGCGATCGACGCGATGGCCGAGACCGGGACGCTCAAGCGCGGTTCCCGCCACGTGCGCGCCGACGGAGCCTGGCAGAACGAATACATGTTCCAGCTCGGGCTGATCATCGGCGGCGGCACCGCACAGATCCAGAAGAACATCATCAGCGAAATCGGGCTCGGCATGCCGCGCGAGCCGAAAGCGGCGCGCGGGGCGTCCCGGTAAAGCGCCGACGCGGCTTTTTCAGCCGGATCATCAAACAGGATCACCAGGAAAATGGATTTCGGGCTTTCGGACGACCAGACGTTGTTCCAGTCATCGCTGCGCGGCTTTCTCGGCGAGAAAGTGCCGACCGGGCGCGTGCGCACGATCATGGAGAGCGCCAGCGGGCACGATGCCTCGCTCGTGCAGCAGCTCGGCGAGCAGGGTGTGACCGGCATCCTCGTTCCCGCCGAGTACGGCGGCACCGGGCTCAGCCTGCTCGATGCGGCCGTGGCTGCCGAGGAGCTGGGGCGAGCGGCGGTGCCGTACTCGTTTCATGCTGCGGCGGTGCTGGCGCCGCTGCTGCTGGCCGCATCGTCGAATGAGGCGCGCAAATCGGAATGGCTGCCGCGTATCGCCGAGGGGCGCGCGACGCTAGGCGCAATCGTCGCGGGACCGGAAGTCCGCGACGGGCGTCTTTCCGGCAGCGCATCGTTCGTACCGGATGCCGCGGTCGCGTCGGCCTTCGTCGTGCGGTGCGGGAGCGGGCCGTCGGCGCAGTTCCACGTCGTGCCGCGCACGGCTTCGGGCCTGCGCGTGGAGGCTCTTTCGACGATCGACGACACGCGCCGCGTCGGTGAAGTGTTTTTCGACGGCGTCGCCGTCGATGCCGGTACGAATCTCGAGATTGCGGATGCTTCGGCCGGCTTCGAGCGGGCGCTGGACGCCGCCAGGATCGTGCTGGCCGCCGATTCCCTCGGCGCCGCCGAGCGGTCTCTCGACGAAGCGGTCAAGTACGCACTGACGCGGGAGCAGTTCGGGCGCGTCATCGGTTCGTTCCAGGCGGTCAAGCACATGTGCGCCGAGGTTTTCGCCGAGATCGAGCCGCTGCGGTCGTTGTTGTGGTACGCGGCGTTCGCCTGGGACGAAAGGCGCGACGATGCGCCGATGATGGCCGCTTTGCTCAAGTCGCACGCCTGCGAAGCCGCGACCGAAGCGACGACGACCTGCGTACAGGTCTACGGTGGCATGGGTTTCACGTACGAGTGCGACATGCAGCTGTGGTTCAAGCGCGCCGGCTACAACCGCCAGATGCTCGGCTCGCCCGCCGCCCTGCGAGAGCTGGCCGCCGCAAGAATGTCCTGACCCAGGCTTTTCCCTGTAACGTTTCGGCCCGCCGGCGCGTTATAGTCGCGCAATGAGCGGTCTGCCCGCCATCGAGAAAGCCTTTCGTGCGAGCGAGCGGCGCCTGTGGGGCTTGTGCTACCGGATGACCGGCGTCGCTGCCGACGCCGACGAAATCGTCCAGGAATCCTTCGCAAAAGCGCTCGAATCGACCGCCGTGCTCGCCAGTGCCGACCTCGAGCGTTGGCTCGTGCGCGTCGTCACCAACCTCAGCATCGACTGCCTGCGCAAGCGGCGTCGTCGCAGGTACAGCGGCCCGTGGCTGCCCTCGCCACACGAAGACGGCCTGCCCGCCGATGCGACCGATCCCCGCGACGGCGCCGAGCGCCGCTACGAGAGAGCCGAACAGGTTTCGTACGCTTTCCTCGTCGCACTCGAGGCGCTGACGCCGCGTTCCCGCGCCGTGCTGCTGCTGACCGACGTCCTCGACTGTCCGGCAGCCGAAGTCGCGAGCATTCTCGGCATCCGCGAGGGCAACGTGCGCGTGCTCCATCACCGCGCACGCCGCGCGCTCGAAGCCGCCGGCGCGAGCGCCAGCGTTTCGCCGGACGTGCTGGCAAGGCAGCGCGGAGCGCTCGAACGGCTCGTGCTCTGCATGATGCAGCAGGACGGCGTCGGCATGGAGAAGCTGCTGGCAGACAGTGTCCGCTCGATCACCGACGGTGGTGGAGTCTACACGGCGCTGCGGGAGCCCCTGGCCGGCAAGCCCGCGGTGATCCGATTCCACCTCGAAGTTGCGCGGCGGCGCGCGCCGATCTCGACGAGCGAAATTCGTGTCGTCAACGGCGCCGCTGCCCTCGTCGTCGTGACGCGGCCGCTGCGCAGCCGGATGTCGCCACGCCTCGTGCTGCGCTGCGAGGTCGACGCCGACGGCCGCATCCGCGAATTGCACACGATCCTGGCGCCGCGAAAGCTCACCGCGGTGCGTTTCGGCGAGCCGCCTCGCGCCGTGTAACGAACGCGACCCGTCGCGCGTTGTCGCGGCATGAACCAAGCGGATTTCCTGCGCGGAGTCGGCCTCATCGCAGTCGTCATGGCGGTATCGGCCCTTCTGGAGCTGGTCGCGCCGATGGCCGTCGCACGGGGGCTGCCGCCGTCGAGAAAAAGCGCGAATCTCGCGCTGGGCACGGTGACGATTCTCCTGAATGCTGCCCTGACTGCCGGCGCAGGCTGGCTGGCAGGGAGATTCCCCGGCAATTCACCGGCACTCATGACGAGGCTGGCGCTGCCGTTGCAGCTCATGGCCGGCATCGTCGTCCTCGATTTCTTCTTCGGCTACTTCGCCCACCGCGCGATGCACGCGTCGGCGCTGCTGTGGAGGTTTCACCGCGTGCATCACGCCGATCCCCACGTCGACGTGACGACGACGTACCGCACGCATCCGGTCGAAACCCTGTGGCGCTTCGCGTGGATGATGCTGCCGGCGTGGGTACTGGGTGTCCCCGGATCGGCGCTGGTCGTCTACCGGCTCCTGTCCGCAGTCAACGGGATCTTCGAGCACGCGAACATTCGCATCGCCCCCGCGGCCGACAGCGCGCTGTCGCTCCTTTGGGTGACGCCGAACATGCACAAGATCCACCATTCGCGGCAGCCTCGCGAAACCGACACCAACTACGGCAATCTGTTCGCGGTCCACGACCGGATGCTGGGCACGTTCACGCCGACGGCGCGCGCTTTCGATGTTCGCTACGGGCTCGAGGGCAGCAACTCCGGCGGCCAGGCAAGCCTGCTCGGGCTCCTCGTGTTGCCGTGGCGGCAGCGCGCCGGCCAATGGACAGCCGCCGCCGTGGCGACTTCGCTCAGCGCCCCGCCGGATGGGGCTCGTCGACGCGAGGCCTGAGCACCCACGGCTGCGTGCGCCCGATGCCTTTCAACTTGACGTGGTGGATCTCGACGAGCGCGAACAGGCCGTCGTTTGCCAGGCGCTGCGCGAGGTTTTCGGAGACGATCACCGTGCCCGGTCTTGCAACCGCTGCCAGACGGTTGGCCAGGTTGACGGTGGGACCATAGAGGTCGCCTTCCCAGGCGAGCATCGGCCCCATCGCGAGCCCTACGCGAACCTCGGTCAGAATCGGGTCCGCCTTGCACGCGGCGGCCAGCGCCAGCGCGGTCTCGGCAGCCGCAGTCGCATTGGGGTTGCTGAACATGACCTCGTCTCCGAGAGTCTTGACGACGCGGCCTCCGCGCGCGGGGATCTCCTCGTAGGCGATCTTCTCGAAATGGTCGACGAGCTCGATCAGCTCCGTTTCCGTGAGCTGCTGGCTGGTCGCGGTGAAGTCGACGAGATCGGCAAATCCGACGGTGCCCGCCTCTTCGTCACCGTTGTGCACGAGCGCGTTCGCGACGACCTGTGAGATGGCCGCGAGCACGTGACGGCGCCAGATGTATCCGAGGAAAGACTCGTGCGTGCGCACCAGAGATTCGGCGAGCTCGGCGACACGATCGGCTGCGGCTGCATTTGTCAGCTCCTGCGACCGCGCCGCGCTTTCGATCTCCGCGGCGATCGCTCGCACGTGCATGTGCGCGACGCGCGAAAGGGCCTGCCCGGTGGTGCGCGCCATCTGCAGCAGGAGCTCGCGGCCGGGCTCCTCACTGTCGAGCAGCGAGGACGCGAACGCGAGTGCGTCGGCGTCCCTGGTGGTGAACACCGTTTCGCCGGAGGAAACCGGCGCGAATCCCATGGCCTGCCACAGGCGAAGCCCTTCGCGGGCGCCGGCCAGAGCCTGCACCTCGGATCCGCGAAGCTCGGGCTTGCCGAGAAGCGCCGCGCTCGCCGCGCTCCAGATGTCGTTCGCGCGGGTTCCCATGGCGGGCGCTATCCGGCGAGCAGGCTGCGCGCGATCTGGGAGATCTGGATCTCGTCGGTGCCTGCGTAGATCTGCAGCACCTTGGCATCGCGGCAGAGCTGCTCGACGCGGTACTCGGCCATGTAGCCGTTGCCGCCGTGAAGCTGGACCGATTCGAGGCAGACCTCCATGGCTGCCTGCGCGGAGTACAGTTTCATCGCCGACGCCTCGGCCAGAGTCGGCCGCACCCCGGCAGCCGCCAGCTCCACCTGCCGGAACACGAGGTTCTGGATGTTCATGCGAGCGACTTCCATTTTTGCGAGCTTGAGCTGGATCAGCTGGAACTCGCCGATCGGTCGGCCGAATGCGACACGGGTCTTCGCATACGCCGTGCAGATGCGCAGGCATTCCTCGACGATTCCGAGCGCCATCGCCGCCACTCCGGTCCTTTCGGTCGAGAACGTGTCCTTGGCGCCCGAGCGCGTCGCGAGCTTCTCGGATTCTCCGAGAAGGTACTCCTTGCCGACCCGCACGTCCGAGAGAAACAGATCGCCGGTCGGCGACGAATGCATGCCCATCTTGCGCACGGGCCTGGACTGCTCGAGGCCAGGCATCCCGCGTTCGAGAACGAACGTCAGCACCTTGCGTTCGGCGGGCGGGTTTTCTTCGTCGAGACGGCAGATGAAGACGATGGTGTCGGCGTAAGGGCCGTTGGTGATGAACGTCTTGCTGCCGTTGAGCACGTAGCCGTCGCCGTCGCGCCTGGCGGTCGATTTCATGCCGCCGAACGCGTCGGAGCCGGAGCCGGGCTCCGTGATGGCCCACGACCCGATCTTGTCGAACGTCAGGAGGTCGAGGGCCCAGCGCTCCTTCTGCGCGATCGTTCCCTTCGAAAGGATCGCGGCAGACGTCAGTCCGACGCTGACTCCCATTGCAGTGACCATTCCGGGGCAATAGCGGCAAAGCTCGATGGTTGGAATGAGCTGCATTGCCAGGCGGTCGCCGGCCTCGGGACCGCGTTCGATCTTGCGCTCCGGCAGCGTGTCTGCACTGCCCGTCGCGCCACGCTCGCGCTCGATCTGGTTGTGGAACCGCTCGCGCGCCGCTTCGTCGATGCCGAACGCCTTGAACATGCGGCGAAGCACGTCGTACGGCGGCGTATTGCCGTGCTCGAATTCTTCGATATGCGGCACGATCTCGGCTTCGATGAAGCGCCGCACCGCGCTGCGCATCATCTCGTGTTGCTCGTTCCATTCGATCAAGAGGATTCTCCGTTGCGGAATCGGGGACGAGGGCGGGTTTTCGTCGGCCGGGGGCGAAGACTACACGGCCGGCGCGCGCAGGCGAAGCGCGGCAACGGGATCGTTTGCCGGCGATAGCTCCGGGCGGTTTTTCCGGGCCGGCCGATCGCCGCGGTGGCTGGCAGTTTTCGTCCGGTCTTGCGGGAAAGCGCCGCCGAGGTTAGGGACGGTCACCGGGCCGCCGCCCGCACAAAGGAGAAGGACGATGAAAATCGAGATCGAGCCCGTGGGCTTCGTGCGCGGGGGCCGCGGCGAAGCGGTCGACGACGACTGGGGAAAAGAAGAGGCCCGCATCGAGCTCGACTCCGCGCGCTTCGGCGCGGATTCCCTGGCCGGGCTCGGCGATTTTTCGCACCTCCTCGTCATTTACCATTTCCACCGCGCCGATCCGTCGAAGATCGAAACCGCGGCGAGGCATCCGCGCGGAAACACCGCGTGGCCGAAAGTCGGGATCTTCGCGCAGCGAGGCAAGAACCGTCCGAACCGGATCGGTGTCTCGACGTGCGAGATCGCCGGCGTGGAAGGAACGACCGTGCGCGTGCGCGGACTCGACGCCATCGACGGCACTCCGGTGCTCGACATCAAGCCGTTCTTCCGCAGCTTCGAGCCGCGAACCGGCGTGCGCGAGCCCGCGTGGGTCGCGGAGATCATGTCCGAGTACTGGTGAGCATGGGGACAGGCACCAGGCGCCGGGGCGTTGCCTGGGGACAGGCACCAGGCGCCGGAGTGACGCTGCGTTTCGAATCGACGTGCCTGTGCCTGGTGCCTGTCCCCATTTACGGAGCCACAACATGCCAATCGACACCATCAAGAATTTCCTGCCGATCGACGAGCGCCTCGGCACGGCCGGCCAGCCGACCGAGGACGAATTGCGAGAGGTCGCCGCAGCCGGCTACACGGCGGTGATCAATCTCGGTCTTCTCGATCCGCGCTACTGCCTTGCCGACGAAGCGGGTCTCGTGCGCTCGCTCGGCCTCGGCTACTGCCACATTCCCGTGCAGTTCGATGCACCGACGACGGAGGATTTCCGCCGTTTCGTCGCCGCGATGGACGAGCTCGGCGACGGGCGCGTGCTCGTGCACTGCGCCGCCAACTATCGCGTCAGCAGCTTCGTCGCGCTGTACGGCGAGATGAAGCTCGGCTGGGACCGCGGCCGCGCCGATGCGCATGCGCGCACGCTGTGGCCGCTCAATGACGTGTGGGCCCAGTTCCTCGACCGCTGTCGCCGCGAAGTGGTGGAGGCAAAATCATCGTGAAGCTCGCGGACGCCGACGAACAGGACCTGCGATACGCGAAAGATCTGCTCGAGCACCCGAGCCTGGCAGCACGCATCGCCAATTCGCTCGGCAAGCCGATCGAGCAGGGCATCTCGATGTTGCCGACCGGCGCCGGCGAGCTGATCGCGACGGCGACGCGCAAGTCGCTCGACACCGCTCTCTCTTTCGCGCTGGCGTCGATGGACGAGCGACGTCGCGACTCGGTGGACTGGAGCCACAAGCTCGCGGTGGCGATGACCGGCGCGGCCGGCGGCATGTTCGGCCTGGCCGCCCTCGCGGTCGAGCTTCCGCTTTCGACGACGATCATGCTGCGCTCGATCGCCGACGTCGCGCGCAGTGAAGGCGAGCAGATCAAGTCGGCCGAATCCAAGCTCGCATGCATCGAGGTGTTCGCGCTCGGCGGTTACCTGCCGAGCGACGACGCTGCCGAATCGGCGTACTTCGCGGTGCGCCTGGCGCTTGCGAAGACGCTGGCGGATGCGGCCGAACACCTTGCGGGACGCGGTGTCACCGGATCCGGCGTGCCGGCGGTCGTGCGGTTCGTATCCCAGGTCGCGACCCGCTTCGGCGTGCCGGTTTCCGAGAAGCTCGTGGCGCAGAGCCTGCCGGTGGTCGGAGCGGCCGGCGGCGCGGTTCTGAACACCCTGTTCATCGACCACTTCCAGGACATGGCGCGCGGCCACTTCATCGTGCGCCGCCTCGAGCGCTCGTACGGGCGCGAGACGGTGCGCGTCGCGTATTTGCGATCGTAGAGACGGTTCGTGCAGCGGTTTGCAGGCGCCGAGCAGGGAGGAACTCGAGTCGGTAAATTTCATCATTCGGGAGCCCCGCTGGGCGCCTTCTACACTTCATTCCATTCGCGTCGTAGCCCCCGCCGCACGGATCCCGCTACTTTGCCTGGGCAATGGCCAGGACTATTCTGGGAGCAGGATGGCGATGCAGACAGCATTCCGTTCGGAAGAGCGTTACTCGATGTCGGCGTTCGTCCACTGGTTGCGCGCCCGACCACCCGGCGACATCCACCGCTACGAGCTCCTCGCCGGCCACATCGTCATGACGCCGCCGGCCAGCGGCTTGCACGGCGCAATCGAGGCGCAGCTCGGTGCGGCTCTGTTCAACCACGTGGAGGCGCATCGTCTCGGCCGCATCTTCAGCTCGAGCACGGGGTACGAGCTTCCGAGCGGTGACATCGTGGAGCCCGACCTTTCGTTTGTTTGCAGCGCGAAGCTCGCAGCGGGACCGCCTCTGGCAGCCGGAAAGTTCGCCCGGTTCGTTCCGGACCTCGTCGTCGAGATCCTCTCGCCGACGACGGCAAGGCGCGACAGGACCGAAAAGCAGCGGATCTACGAGAAAAACGGCGTTGCCGAATACTGGATCGTCTCTCCGGGCTCACGCAGCGTCAGCATGAGTCATCTCGTGGATGGCGCCTTTACGAAGCCGGTGCACCTCGTGAGTGAGGAAATCGTATCACGCGCCGTGCCCGGGCTTCGCTTGCCGGTCTCGAAGGTTTTCGCCGGACTCTGAGTGCGTGCGCCGCCCCGGCGCTGCGCGCCTCAACGTCCCTTCCAGTTCGGCTTGCGCTTCTGCGCAAACGCCTTCGGCCCTTCGACGAAATCCTCCGAGCGAAACAGCTTGTCGACTGCCGGATATTTCCTGTGCGCCGCCTCTTCGAGCGGATGCCCCAAACTCTCGAGCGCCACTTCCTTGGTCGTACGCACCGACAGCGGCGCGCATGCGGCAATTTCGCCGGCCCACGCCAGGGCGCGCTCCATCAGCGCGGCCGGGTCGGTGATTTCCTGCGCGATGCCGAGGCGGTAAGCCTCGCTGGCGTCGACGTGCCGTCCCGTCAGCATCATTCCCATCGCGTTTTTCAGCCCGATCTGGCGCGGCAGCCGGTGCATCCCGCCCGCCAGCGCCGCCAGCCCGACCCGCGGCTCGGGCAGTCCGAACTTCGCGTTCGACGACGCGACGATGATGTCGCACGCGAGCGCGATCTCGAATCCTCCGCCGAGCGCGACTCCGTTGACCGCCGCGATCACCGGCTTGAACAGGTCGAAACGGTTGGTCAGCCCTCCGAATCCGCGCGGCGGGATCTCGAGCTTCCCTTGGTTCTCGGCGGTCCACTTGAGGTCGTTGCCCGCCGAAAACGCTTTTTCGCCGGCTCCGGTGACGATCGCGACCCAGAGGTCCTCGTTCACGGCAAAGTCGTCGAACGCATCGCCCATCTCGCGATTGGCCGCCGGGTGCAGCGAGTTGAACGACTCGGGCCGGTTGATCGTGACGACGAGGATCCTGTCCTTCGCTTCGGTCTTGATGAACTCGTATTTCTTGTCGGACACGAAATCCTCCTCCCGCTTTCTCGAATGCAATTGTCGAATGCGGGCCGCTTGCGAGCCGCGATGGAGGGCTCCTAGCGTCCGACGGACTCGGGGGCAAACACCGCCCGGCAGGTTGCTAAAACAGCGGAGGTCGCTCGAGCCACAGCGCGATCAGGCGCGGCCCGTCGAACATGTAGATGACGGCTCCGAGCGCGAGAAAAGGCCCGAACGGAATTTCCAGGTCGAGGCGCCGGCTGCGCAGCACCATCACGACGAGCCCCCAGGCCGATCCCACCAGGGACGCCGCAAACAGGCTGAACAGCGTCGCCTGCCACCCGAGGAGCCCGCCGATCATCGCGAGCAGCTTGACGTCGCCGAACCCCATTCCCTCGCGGTGCCTCAGCTTCTCGTAGGTCCACGCGAATGCCCACAGGCCTCCGCCGCCGACGACGATGCCGAGCAGACAGTCGCGAATCGTGATGTGGCCGACAACGAGCGCAAGCACCGGCGACAGCGCGATCGACGGATAGGTAACCACGTCGAGAATCAGGAAGTGATCGATGTCGATGAACGTCACGACGATCAGGACGGAGACGATCGCCATCTGCACAAGCGTGACCGCCGGCGGCAGGCCGCGCATCGCGACCATTCCGAAGAAAATTCCGGCGAGGACTTCGACCAGCGGGTAGCGGATCGAAAACGGCGCACCGCAGCTTCGGCAGCGGCCGCCGAGCAGGAGAAAGCTCGCGACCGGAATGTTGTCATTCCACGCCACCGGTGCATCGCAGCTGCGGCAGTGGGACCGGGGTGCCACGATCGACTCCTCCTCGGGCAGCCGCACGATGCAGACGTTGAGGAAGCTGCCGACGATGAGGCCGAACAGCACGGCAAGAAGAAGCGTCATCGCAGCACCGGGGGTGTCCCGGCGCAGCCGCAATGCCGCGCCGGGACGCCCATTCTAATCCGCAACGGCTGCCAACTCCCAGCCCGGCCGCGTGCGCCCATGCAATGTCTGTGTGCGACCACCCCGCGCCGCGCCGGCAGTCGCGCGTCTACCGCAGCGTCGACGAAAGCGGCGGATCCGAGCTGGTGTCCCAGCGGTAGCTTCGCGAGCCGGCCGGATGCGTCGCGGTGGCGACGAACCCTGTCTCGTTGGCCGACTCCAGCGCGACCTCGACGCCTTCGGACGGCGCGAAGCCCTTGAGCGCGGTCGTATCGGTCGCGTAGGTGGGCGACGTTGCCCGGTACAGCTCTTCGGCGGCCGCCAGGTTCCTCAGGTCCTGCTGGGAACGGGAGTCGTAGGCCGCCGCACGGAACTCTGCGAACTTGGGCAGCGCGGCGGCGATCAGGATCCCGAGGATCGCGACGACGACGAGAAGCTCGAGCAGGCTGAAGCCTCGCTCACGATCTGCCGGTGGCTGCAGGCGCGCAGCGAGGCGCAGCCGCGGCCGCGAGCGCGGCAGCCACGTGCGTTTCCCTGGCGCGCGTTGCGGTGGGGTCACCGTGCCGGCCGAGGCAGCAGGCGAAAGCAGCCGGCGACGTGCGTCGAAGAGCCTGGCAATGCGGTCTTTTTCGTTCATGACGAACCTCCGAGCAGAAGCGATGCCGATCCCAGCATCGGTTGGTAAAGAGCCAGCACTCCGCCGCCGACGGCGACGGCCATTGCGATCACGGCGGTCGGCTCGGCGAGGCGGCACACGAGGGCCAGGGCCCGCTCGGCCGCGGCCTCTTCGAGTGCAGCCATGCGCGCGAAAGCCTGCGCATATCCGCCGGTCGCTTCGGCGATTTCGAGCAGGGAAGCCGCATCTCCGCTTCGATCCATCGATGCGGCCGGCCACGCACGACTGAGCGGGACACCGTGTCGGAGCGCGCGAAGAGCGCTCGAAATCCGCGCCGCGACGACACGATTGGACGCCGCACGAACGGCCAGCCCGAGCGCCTCGTCGGCTTCGCATCCTGCATCCAGCAGCAGCGCGATGAGCGCGCAGGCTTCACCGGCTGCCCGCGGCGCCACGAGCGCACCGACGAGCGGCGCAGCGAGCGCGAAGCGATCGCAGAGCACGGCGACGCGACGACTTCTGCTGCGAGCTGCAGCAAACATTGCGACCGCCGCGGCCAGCGCGGGAACCCCCCACGGTCCGACGCTGCGAACATCATCGCCGAATGCGAGCAGCGCACGCGTGGCCAGCGGAAGCTCGACGCCGCGTCCCTGGTACAGCGACGTGAACGACGGCAGCACCTCGATCGAAAGAAAGCACAGCGCCGCGAACGCCCCGCACGCAAGAATGCACGGATACGCCAGCGCCGATGCGATGCGACGCCTGCCGCCCGCGTCGCGCTCCAGGCGTGCGGCCAGCAGAGTGAGGGCGCGAGACACCGAGCCGCCTCGCTCGCCAGCGCGAACGACGGCGATTTCCGCGTCGAGAAACGGCATGCCGGTCGCCGCCATTGCCGACGAAAGAGCGCTGCCTCGGCGCACCGCCTCGTCGAGCCGGACAACGAGGGCATTCCCGCTGGCCGCCGACGACGACAACGCGTCTCCGGTGGCCACTCCGGCAGTCGTCAGCGCGGCGAGCCGGGAGATCGCCGCGGCAGCTTCGCGGCGCGAATGCGTGCGACGGGCAAGCGGGCCCGTGATGCGCAAGGCAGCGCCGCGTGCAGTCGCAGCGCGTCGCGCGCTCGGCGTGACGACGCGAAGGGTAGGGACCTCGCGGTTGCCCGGCGCGTTCATCGCCTATCCCCTGTGCCGGGCTCCGCCCGTCCCGCTGCACCGGGGTGAGGACAGTGAGCGAGCACTTCTTCGAGCGTCGTGTCGCCGAGCGCGACGCGCGCGAGACCGCAGGCGCCGAGACTGCCCGCGGCAAACGGCAGAGGTGCGTCGTCGAAGCCCGCGGCGGTTTCGAAAAGCGCCATGCGGCCGCGGTATCCGCGTCCGTCGCAGGCATCGCAGCCGCAGGCTCGCGGCAGCGACGAGGGGACGGACAGTCCGGCGGCCGCAAAAAAGCCCGCGGCGCTCGCATGCGCCGCGACACTGCCACGACAACTCGCGCACAGGCGCCGCACGAGCCGTTGCGAGACGACGAGCGCGACGGTGGCGCGCACGAGATAGTCGGGCACGCCGATCTCGGGCAGGCGCACCAATGCTTCGCGCGCGTGCGATGCATGGAGACTCGACAATACGAGATGTCCGGTCAGAGCCGCACGGCACGCGATCCGCGCACTCTCGTCGTCGCGAATCTCGCCGATCATCAGCACGTCGGGGTCCTGGCGAAGCAGCGCTCGAAGTGCGACGCCAAAGCTGCGGCCGACATCTTCGTCGACCGCCACCTGCGAGACGCCTGCGATGTCGAACTCCACCGGATCCTCGACGGTCGCCAGCGATTTCGTGCTGCTGCGAATCTCGGCGAGCGCAGCCAGGAGTGTCGTCGACTTGCCGCTGCCGGTGGGACCGACGACGAGAACGAGACCGTTGGGACGCGCGATTGCCGAGGCAAGTCGTCGCCTGGCCTCCTCGTCCATGCCGAGCGCGTGCAGGCTGCGCGTGGCACCGTGGTGTCTCAGCAACCGGAGCGCGATTTTCTCTCCGCGCGAAACCGGCAGGAACGCGGCGCGCACGTCGATGGTCTCGTTGTCATCGAGCGCCCAGCTGAAGCGGCCGTCCTGCGGAAGGCGGCGCTCGGCCAGGTCGACGCGAGCCAGAAGACGAATGCGAGTCAGGAGCGCAGGGACGAGAGTCGCAGGTGGGGGGTCGAAATCGCGAAGCTGTCCGTCAATGCGGACGCGGACTCGAAGACCCGCGCGGTCCGGTTCCAGATGGACGTCCGAGGCGCCCGCGGCGACTGCCGCGAAGATCAGGGAGCTGACGGCGCGAGCAGCGGGAGAGCCGCTTTCTTCGGCTTGGGAGCGGGTCGCGAGTTGCTGGTTCCAGGTAGTCGCAGTCACGCCGCAACGCTACGAAATTGGCGCGGGCGCTCTCAACGACGCGGATGTGATGTTGTGTGTCGAAGCGTGAATCTGCGAGCCGGGCGCCGAGAAGGGGTCAGCTGCAAGGCGGCGACGCGTGAGTGAGCGTAGGCGCTCGCCGCTCGACGTCTCGCGGCTCGCTCCTGTACGCCGGAGCGAACGAAGCGGAGCCAACGCAGCAGATGGCCCCTTATCGGCGTCCGGCCCCGCTCTCAGGCACGTCTCGGGAGCCGGACCGGCCTCCGGCGAATGTGCTGGCGTCGGCTGGTGCTGGCGAGCACACTCGGCAACGGCCTATGGGGGTTCAGCGGACATCCACGTCCGGAGGCGCTCGTGCCGGCAGGGCCGGCGGCGGGCCGCGAGGCCGTGGCGACGAATCGGAACGCGTCGAGGAAGCGCTCCGCCACTCGCAGCAGCAGTTCGAGCACATCGTCTCTTCGATCGACGGGATCGTCTGGGAAGCGGACGCCGCGACATTCGCCTTCACTTACGTCAGCGCGCAGGCCGAACGGCTGCTCGGTTACCCGCGCTCGCACTGGCTCGACGAGCCCGACTTCTGGACGGCGCACATTCATCCCGACGATCGCGAATGGGCCGTCGGCTACCGCATGAAGGCGACCCGCGATCGCCAGAACCACGACTTCGAATACCGGATGATCTCCAGCGACGGGCGCATCGTGTGGCTGCGCGACATCGTCAGCGTTGCCGTCGACGACGGGCGCACGGTGCTTCGCGGCATCATGATCGACATCACCGATCGCCGCGAAAAAGAAGACGAGCTCAAGAAAGCCGAAGAGCGCTACCGCAACCTCGTCGAGAACGTCAACGACATCGTCTTCTCGACCGACCTTTCGGGAATCCTGACGTTCATCAGTCCCCAGGTTTCGCGGGTTTCGTCGTACACGGTCGAAGAGCTTACCGGCAAGCCGTTCGCCAACTTCATTCATCCCGACGATCTTCCGCAGGTCGTGCAGAGCCTGGACGGGGTGATGCAGGGTCACGTCGACAAGCGCGAGTTCCGCTGCGTCGACAAGTCGGGCTCGGTCGTCTGGATGAGCGCATCGAGCCGGCCGTCCTACGAGAACGGCGAGCTCAAGGGACTGACGGGAATCCTCACCGACGTCACCGGGCGCCGTCACGCCGAAGAGGCGCTCGGCAAGTCGGAGGAGCGCTTCCGTCATTTCATCGAGAACCTGAGCGACGTCGTCTATGCGCTCGACCGCGAGGGACGCTTCATCTACTGCAGCCCCGCCATCGAGCAGATTTCCGCGTATACGCCCGAGGAGATTCTCGGCCGTTCCTTTGTGGAATTCCTGCATCCGGAGGACCTGCCGAAAGTGGCCGAGCTCTTCGCCCAGACCCTCGAGGGCGCGCCGACCAAGTTCGAATACCGTGTTTTCGACAAGACCGGCGAGGTGCACTGGGTGCAGGCCTCCGTTCGCGCGACGATCGAGAACGGCGAAGTGCTGGGCGTCACGGGCGTCTTCAGCGAGATCACTGCGCGCAAGCGCACACTGGAGGCGCTCTACGAGAGCGAGGCGCGCTACCGCGTGCTGGTCGAAATGTCGCCCGACTCCATCGTCGTGCACCGCGACGGCAAGATCGTATTCGCCAACAGTGCCGCGCGCAGGCTGGTCGGATCGAAGGACGTATCCGATCTGCTCGGAAAGCCGGTCTTCGAGCTCGTGCATCCGTCGAGCCGGCGTATTGCGGCCGAGCGCATCCGCGAGATGTCGAACGAAGGCCGGCAGGCCGGCCGCGTCGAGGAAAAGTTCCTGCACCTGGACGGCAGCACGATCGACGTCGAGGTGCTGGCCGGACCGATCGTCTTCCACGGGCAGCCTTCGATCCAGGTGATCGTGCACGACATCACCGAGCGAAAGCGCGCCCAGGAAGAAATCAAGAAGCTCAACGAGGCGCTCGAGCAGCGGGTGCGCGACCGTACGGCCGAGCTGGTGGCGGCCAATCGCGAGCTGGAATCGTTCAGCTACTCGGTTTCCCACGATCTTCGCGCGCCGCTGCGCGTGATCGAAGGCTTCGCGAGGATGTTCCTCGAGGAATTTGCAGCGACGCTCGACGACCAGGGACGCGCCTACCTCGAGAAGATCCACTCGACCAGCTCGCGCATGGACCGGCTGATCCACGACCTGCTGGCGTTTTCGCGGATGGCCCGGACATCGATGACGATCGTGGTCGTCGATCTTTCCGAGCTCGCGCGCGGAGCGGCGGCCGAGCTTGCGCAGCAGGAGCCGGAGCGCAACGTGGAATTCGCGATCGCCGAAGGTCTCGTCGTCGAGGGGGACGCCGCGCTCCTCGGCGTCGTCGTCGAAAACCTGATCGGCAACGCGTGGAAATACACGCAGCGTCGCGACGTCGCCCGAATCGAATTTCGCGCGGACCTGGTCGAGGGCGAGAAAGTCTATTCGGTGCGCGACGACGGTGTCGGGTTCGACATGCGTTTCGTCGGCAAGCTGTTCCGGCCTTTCCAGCGCCTGCACGGAATCGACGACTTCGAAGGCACGGGAATCGGCCTTGCCACCGTGCAGCGCATCGTCGAGCGCCACGGCGGACGCGTCTGGGCCGAAAGCGAGGTCGACTGCGGCGCGACGTTCCGCTTCACGCTGCCGCCGATGCACTGGCGCTGAAGCACATCGCGCCTGGCTTCCGCACGTTTACCAAATGACGCGCCGGCCCCCGCGCCTCACCACGTGTCGAGGTTGCACGTCCCGTCGAAATCCAGCGTGAAGTGCAGGGTCTGGTTCACGTCCAGGCTGCCGCCGCCCGGCACGTTGCGACCCTTCATGCCGAGCAGCCAGTACGGCGTCGTCGCGGAGCTGCGATACACCAGCTTGATCCGCACCAGGCCGCCGAGAGAGCCGTCTCCCTTCCACAGGTACCTGCGGCGCACCGGGTCGGCGCGTATCCATCCGGCGTCGCCGGAAGGCACGTCGAAACTCAACGTGCTGGTCCCGTCGTTCACCGACAGCGAGAAGTCCGCATTTCGGGGATCGAGCGCCGAATAGGATGCAGCGGCGTCGTTCAGGTCGGCCTTGTACGTGAACCGCACGGCGTCCGAGCCGATGAGGATGCTGTACAGGTCGCCGCTGTTGCACGTGTCAGGGCAGGTGCAGTCGCCGGCGCACTGGCCCGGACACGCAGTGGCGTCGCTGCCGTCGCACTGCTCGCCGCTTTCCTTGACACCGTTGCCGCAAACGGGAGCGGGGCAGGCGCAGCCGACGCTGCACATGCCGGGGCAGGCGACCGCGTCGCTGCCGTCGCACTGCTCGCCGCTTTCTTTTACGTTGTTGCCGCAGACGGGCGCCGATGTTCCGAAGGCCGTCGTCGTCACCTGGTAGTCGCCGGCGCCGGCCGCGCGCTGGACGAAGACCGACCACGCGCCGGGCGCGGGATTGGGGATTACGCACGCGCCGAAGACGCTGGTGCCGTCTTCCTTGCAATCGTAGCTCGCCGGGCTCGCGCCGGGCCCCTGCTTGACGAAGAAGTTCGGGTTGAATGAGCGGTTGTCCGTGCCGTTCAGCGTGAAGCGCACGACCGACGGCGTGCCAGCCAGCGTCACGGTGAAGCTGTCGCCCGGATGCGCGGAGCTCAGCGAGCCGTGGTTCTGGAAGACGCTGACGGTGGCATCGCCGACCGCTCCGATGCTGCCGCACGTGGATGTGGAGTCGGTGCCGAGCTCGCCGCCGATCCACGTGCGATTGAAATACACGCCCGAATCCCAGCTGTGGTCGGTCGGAAGGCAACTGTCGGACGTGCCCGAAACCGTATTGGCGACGACTTCGGTCGTGCCGCCGAAGTTCATGAACAGCGGTCCGCCCGAATCTCCGTTGCACGTGTCCGAGTTGCTGCCGGCCGGTCCTTCCGGGCTCGTGAAATCCCAGCAGACGAGCTTGTCGTCGCCTTCGCCGCCGGTGTCGGCGGTGTTGCAGTGCGCGGTGACGATGTCGCCGTAGCGCTTGATGCCGTAGTCGCTCGTACCTGCTCCGCTGCCGCCGGTGCGGCCGAAACCGGCGATGACTCCGTCCACGGCCACGCCGATCGCTGCAAGGTCATGCGTCGAGTTGAACGTCGTCGGATCGATCCCGGTGACGGGAGTCGAGAGCTTGAGGATCGCGACGTCGTGGCCCGAAAGACTCGGGTTGTACGACGGGTTGTAGGTAACGGAAGCGACTTGCGAGATGCCGCCGTTCTGGAGGTAGACCCAGTAGTGCGACGCGACCGGATCGTCGAACACGCAGTGCGCCGCGGTCATGAACGTCTGGCAGCCGATCAGCGTGCCGGTGCACTGGGTGCCGGCGTTCGATCCGTTGATCGATGCGGACTGGTTGAAGCTGTAGAGGAGCGCGCCGGTAGTCGGAAAATCCTGGGTGTCCAGGCCGTTGACGATGCTCGGGCCGGGGCCGCCGTAGCTTGCCTGCTCGGCGCCCGCGCGCGCGGCTGCGGCAAGCGTCGTCGCGAGCGCGACTGCGAGCGCGGCGCAAAGACGCAATGTTCGCGATCGATTCAAGGCGTGAGTCCCCCGTGACATACGGCTGCCCGCCGCGACATGCCTCCGAAGAGCGGCGGCGACCGGACCGAGGCTAACTCGGGCCCGGTCGCCCCAGCAAGGGCCTTTTGCCGTGCCGCCGCCGGGTCAGGCGCGATCCGGTCCCAGCCGGACGAGCATCTTGCCGCTGTTGTCGCCGCTGAACAGGCCGAGGAAAGCCTTCGGCGCGCTGGCGATTCCGTCGAGCACGGTCTCCTGCCACTTGATCTTTCCGGCGCCGATCCACGCACCCATGTCCGCGTAGAACTGCGGCACCATGTCGATGTAGTCGGAGACGATGAAGCCCTGCATCTTCAGGCTGCGGCCGATCACGTTGATCAGGTTGCGCGGTCCCGGCGGCGTTTCCAGCGCATTGTACATGCTGATCATGCCGCACATCACGAGGCGGCCGCGGCTGTTCATCAGCTCGAGCGCCGTTTCCAGGTGCTCGCCGCCGACGTTCTCGTAGTAAATGTCGATGCCTTTCGGACACGCCTTGGAGACGGCCTCCAGCAGGCTCGGCGCCTTGCGGTAGTTGACGACGGCATCGACGCCGGCAACGTCGGTCAGCCATCTGCACTTGTCGTCCGAGCCCGCCGAGCCGACGACGTGGCAGCCCTTGATCTTCGAGATCTGCGCAACGACGGAGCCGACTGCGCCCGCGGCGGCCGACACGAACACCGTTTCGCCTTCCTTCGGCTCTCCGATGCGCAGCAGGCTGCTGTACGCGGTCAGGCCCGGCATGCCGAGCACGCCGAGGAAAGCCTGCAGCGGCGCGAGCTTCGGGTCCACCTTCTGGAACATTGCACCGTCGGTACGGTTGTATTCGCGCCAGCCGCCGGCGGCGAAACCGCACACGTACTCGCCTTCGGAGAATCCCTTGTTGCGGCTCTTAACGACCTGCCCGACCGATCCGCCGTCGAGAACCTGCCCGACCTGGAACGGCGGCACGTAGCTCTTGCGATCCATCATGCGGCCGCGCATGTACGGATCGACCGTCATCCAGACGTTGCGGACGACGAACTGTCCGTCGCCGGGTTCCGGCATCTCGGTCTCGACGAGCTCGAAATCCTCTGCGACGGGCATGCCGACAGGGCGGCGCTTGAGGTGGATCTCTCGGTTCTTGGCCATGGTTCTCCTCCGTTCGTAAGTGGGTCGTGGCGGGTTCAGGCATGAACCGCGGGCGGCGCGGTAAATCGATTTGCCATGGTGCTGCAGCGAGCGACTGGCGCCCGGCCCCACGTATCCGCTTCAGCGACTCGTCGCCAGTCCGACGGCCGCCAGCATCACGTCGACCGGCGCTTTTTTGCCTGTGAAAAGGCGAAACGCCGCGGCACCCTGGAACACGAGCATCAGCCGGCCGTCGATCGTCGGCCTGCCGGCGCGTCGCGCCAGCTCGAGGAAAGGGGTGGGTCCGTGCCCGTACGCAAGGTCGAAGTGCGCGCAGCGAGGCGACGTCGCATCGGCGTCGTAGCGCAGGAACGCGCCGCCGCCGAGGCCCACCGGCGTGCAGTTGACGACGAGCGTGCAGCTGCGCAGAAGCTCTGCGTTGGTGAGCGCATCGAGTCCGGTCGCTTCGGCGCCGAACTCGCGCGCGAGCTTCGTCGCCTTTGCCCGCGTGCGATTGGCCAGCACGACGCGCGAGGCGCCGCCTTCGCGCAGCGCGTGCAGCACTGCGCGGGCGCTGCCGCCGGCGCCGATGACCAGCGCTCGCGCTCCACGCACGCGAACACTGCCGTGCTTGAGTGCCGCGGCAAATCCTTCCCCGTCGGTGTTGTCACCGACCATCTCGTCGCCGTCGCGAAAGATCGTGTTGACTGCGCCGATGGCCCGGGCCGCCGGCGTCAGGCGATCGACCAGGCGCGATACGTCCTGCTTGTAGGGAACGGTGACGTTGCAGCCGACGATCCCGAGCGTGCTGATCGCGCGCACGGCGCCGCGAATCTGCGAAGGCTCGCAGCGCAGCGGCACGTACACGTAGTCGAGGCCGAGCGCCGCGTACGCGGCATTGTGCATGCGCGGCGACAGCGAATGCTCGACGGGATGGCCGAGGATGGCGATGACCCGCGTCGTGCCTTCGACGCGGGCCGCAGCGGGCGCGATCGCTTTCTTCGAGCGGCGACTCACGCCTTCGACAACGCGGCGTGGGCCGCGGCAAGCCTGGCCACCGGCACGCGGTACGGCGAGCACGACACGTAATCGAGGCCGATGCGGTCGCAGAAGATCACCGAGCGGGGGTCGCCACCGTGCTCGCCACAGATGCCGCACTTGAGCCCGCTCTTGACGCTGCGACCTTTCTCGACGGCGATCTTCATCAGCATGCCGATGCCGCCCTGGTCGATCGTCACGAAAGGATCGTCGTCGAGCACTCCGCTGTCGACGTATGCCGGCAGGAAGCGTCCCGAGTCGTCGCGCGAAAGACCGAAGCCCATCTGCGTCAGATCGTTGGTACCGAACGAGAAGAAGTCGGCGTCGGCCGCAATCTCGTCTGCGGTCAATGCCGCGCGCGGCACCTCGATCATCGTTCCCACCGTGTAGGCGAGCTTCTTTTTCTTCTTCGCGAGCACGTCCTCGGCAGTGTCGACGACGAGCTTGCGAAGCTTCTTCAGCTCCGAACGCGTCGCGACCAGCGGGATCATGATCTCGGGCAGCACCTTGATGCCTTTGCCCGCGACCTCGACCGCAGCCTCGATGATCGCGCGCGTCTGCATCGCGTAGATCTCCGGGTACGTGATCGCAAGGCGGCAGCCGCGATGCCCGAGCATCGGGTTGAACTCGTGCAGCGCCTCGCCGGTCTGCTCGAGCGCGGCCTTCTTGAGGCCGGTCTTCTTTGCGAGATCGGCATATTCGGCATCGCTGTGCGGCAGGAACTCGTGCAGCGGCGGGTCGAGCAGGCGCACCGTCACCGGCAGCCCGTTCATGGCCTTGAAGATCCCGGCGAAGTCCTTGCGCTGGTACGGCAGCAGCTTCGCCAGCGCCTTCTCGCGGGCTTCGAGCGTCGTCGCGAGGATCATCTCGCGAACGGCATCGATGCGGTTGCCCTCGAAGAACATGTGCTCGGTGCGGCAAAGGCCGATGCCCTCGGCGCCGAATCCGCGCGCGACCTCGGCGTCGTGCGGCGTGTCGGCGTTGCTGCGCACGCGAAGGCGACGCGCCTTGTCGGCCCAGCCCATCAACTTGCCGAAATCTCCCGACACCTTGGCCTGCGTCGTCGGCACCTGGCCCGCATAAATGGCACCGGTCGCGCCGTCCAGCGTGATCCAGTCGCCTTCCTTCAGCGTCTTGTCGCCGGCTTTCATCGAGCCGGCCTTGTAGTCGATGCGCAGCTCTTCGCAGCCGACGACGCAGCACTTGCCCATGCCGCGGGCGACGACGGCCGCGTGGGAGGTGCGACCGCCCTTGGCGGTGAGGATTCCTTCGGCGGCGTTCATGCCGGCGATGTCCTCGGGCGAAGTCTCGTTGCGCACGAGGATCGTCTTCTTGCCGTCGGCCTTGGCGGAAACCGCCTCTTCCGCCGAGAACACCACCTGGCCGGAAGCGGCGCCGGGCGAGGCGCCGAGGCCCTTGGCGAGCAGCGTCTTGGGCGCCTTCGGATCGATGTTCGGATGCAGGAGCTGGTCGATCTGTTCGGGCGCGACGCGAAGCACCGCCGTGTTCCTGTCGATCAGCCCTTCTTTTTCCATTTCGACCGCGATGCGCACTGCGGCGTTGGCCGTGCGCTTTCCGTTGCGAGTCTGCAGCATCCACAGGCGCCCGTCCTCGATCGTGAACTCGAGGTCCTGCATGTCGCGGTAGTGCTTCTCCAGCCGCGCCGCCACCTCGAGAAGCTGGCGGTTGCAGCCCGGCATCACTTCCTCGAGCGACGGAAAGCGCGACGCGCGGTCTTTCTCGGACTTGCCGTTCTGCTTTGCCCATTCGCGCGAGGCGATCTTCGTGATCTGCTGCGGCGTGCGGATGCCGGCCACGACGTCTTCGCCCTGGGCGTTGACGAGGAATTCGCCGAAAAAACGGCGCTCGCCGGTGCCGGGATCGCGCGTGAACGCGACGCCGGTGGCGCTGCTGTCGCCCATGTTGCCGAACACCATCGACTGCACGTTGACGGCGGTACCCCACGACTCGGGAATGTTGTTGAGCTTGCGGTAGACCGTAGCGCGCTCGTTCGTCCACGAGCGGAACACCGCGCCGATGGCGCCCCACAGCTGCTCCTTCGGATCGGTCGGAAACGCGCGGCCGGCCTTCTTCTTGACGGCGGCCTTGAACTCGGCGACCAGCTCCTTCAGGTGCTGCGTTTTAAGGTCGGTGTCGAGGTGCACGCCGAGCTTCTTCTTCTTGGCTTCGATGATGGCCTCGAACGGATCGGCCTCCTTGGAAGATTCGGGCTTGAGCCCCATCACGACGTCGCCGTACATCTGCACGAAGCGGCGGTAACTGTCCCATGCGAAGCGCTCGTTGCCGGACCTCTTCGCGAGGCCCTCCACCGTCGCGTCGGTGAGGCCGAGATTCAGCACCGTGTCCATCATGCCCGGCATGGATGCGCGCGCGCCGGAGCGCACCGAGACGAGCAGGGGATTGGCCGCGTCGCCGAACTTCCTGGCCATCGCTTTCTCGAGGCGCGCGAGCGCGGCGTCGACCTGGGCCGAAAGGGGCTTCGGGTAGCTGCCTGTCTTCGCGTCGTAGGCCGCGCACACTTCGGTCGTGATCGTGAAGCCCGGAGGAACCGGAAGGCCGATGCCGGCCATCTCGGCGAGGTTCGCACCCTTGCCGCCGAGCAGGTTCTTCATCGTCGCGTCGCCTTCGGATCCCTTGTCGCCGAAGAAGTAGACGAGCCTGCCGGGGATGGTCCTGTCTGCAGGCTTCTTCTGCTGGACGGCGGGGGCGGCTTTTGCCGACACCGCTTTGGCAGTGGTGGCGCCGCGCATCAGCTTCTTCGTCGTGTTGGACGCAGTCTTCTTCGTGTTCGTGGTGGCCATGACGGGATGCTTCCTTGCTTGGTGAGCGCTCGAAAATCTCGTGAAGGCGGCCAGTGGGCCGCCGGGGAACTTCAGGCCGCGGGCGCGAGGGGGCCGCGGTATACCGGCGGAGCTACTCGTTTTCGTACGATGTCGAACAGGTCGTCGATGCGCACGCGCTCCTGCTCCATCGTGTCGCGGTCGCGCAGCGTGACGGTCTGGTCCTTCATCGTGTCGTAGTCGACGGTGACGCCGAGCGGAGTGCCCGCTTCGTCCTGGCGGCGGTAGCGCCGTCCGATCGACCCGGCCTGGTCGTAGGAGACTGCAAAGTACGGGCGCAGCATCTCGACGATTTCCATCGCCTTGGCGTCCATGCCGTCGCGTTTCATCAGCGGCAGCACGGCGACCTTGACCGGCGCCAGCGCCGGATGCAGGCGCAGCACCGTGCGGCGGTCGTTCTCGGGGCCGTCCTCGTCGTACGAGTCGACGAGGAACGCGAGCGTTCCGCGGTCGGCGCCCGCCGACGGCTCGATCACGAAGGGAACGAACCGCTCCTTGGTCTGGTCGTCGAAGAACGACAGGTCCTTGCCCGAGTACTCGATGTGCTGCTTGAGGTCGTAATCGGTGCGGTTGGCGATGCCCTCGAGCTCCTGCCAGCCGATCGGGAACTCGTATTCGACGTCGGAGCACCCCTTGGCGTAGTGCGCGAGCTCGTCGGAGGCATGGTCGCGAAGGCGAAGGCGCCCGGGACGAATGCCGTAATCCATGTACCATTGCAGGCGCCGCTGGCGCCAGTATGCGAACCAGCCGTCGTCGCTGCCGGGCGGCACGAAGAACTCGAGCTCCATCTGCTCGAACTCGCGAGTGCGGAACAGGAAGTTGGCCGGCGTGATCTCGTTGCGGAAGCTCTTGCCCATCTGCCCGATGCCGAACGGCGGGCGCAGTCGCGACGAGTTCACGACGTTGATGAAGTTGACGAAGATTCCCTGGGCCGTCTCCGGTCGCAGGTAGACGACGGCGGCCGAGTCCTCCATCGGTCCCATGTGCGTCTTGAACATCAGGTTGAAGCTGCGCGGCTCGGTCAGCTCACCTTCGCATTCCCCGGGCTTCAGGCTCGGCTTCTTCGGGCAGCGCGCGTGCTCGAGGTGGTCGGCGCGAAAGCGCGCCTTGCAGAGCTTGCAGTCGACCATCGGGTCCGAGAAGTTCGCGATGTGGCCCGATGCTTCCCAGGTACGCGGATGCATCAGGATCGAGCAGTCGAGGCCGACGACGTCGGGCCGGGAGCTGATGGTATCGCGCCACCAGGCTTCCTTGACGTTGCGCTTGAGCTCGATGCCGAGGGGGCCGTAGTCGTAGCAGCTCGAAAGTCCTCCGTAGATCTCGGAAGACTGGAACACGAAGCCCCTGCGCTTGCAGAGGTTGACGACTTTTTCCATCGTCACGACCGACGCGGCGGCGGGGGACTGGCTCTGGGCGGATTCGGCCACGGGCTCTCCTGCTTTCCCGCTGCCGGAATGCAGGGGAATCGCCGTGTATAGCGCGGCTGGGGCCAAGACCAAAACGCGCATCCCGGCTGCCGTCCGGCGCAGCGGCAACCCACCGTTCACGGCGCCATCGCCTTTTGTCCCGCGTCAGGCTTTCGACACCTTGTAAACGAGCGTTCCCGTCGCGACGACGCCCGCTTTTGCCGTCCGCACTTCCGCGCGACAGAACACCGTCGATCTTCCGCGCTTGGTGATCCATCCTTCGGCCACGGCGTCCTCGCCGACGATCGCACCGAGGTACTGCACCTGCATGTCGATCGTGAGGAATCGGTGCGGCTCTTCGTAGGCGCTGGCGATGGCGGGCACGACGACGGTGTCGATCAGCGTTGCCGTCGCGCCGCCGTGCACGACGCCGGCCGGCTGGTTGAGCTGGCTGCGAAACGGCAGGCGCATGCGCGCGTAATCGGTGCGCACTTCCTCGAGCACGATTCCGACCATGCCGGGAAAGTATTCGGGGCGGCCCGGCGCGAAGCCGGCGAAACGCTCGGCGCGTTCGGCGCTGAGCGGTGCAAAGCGTTCGGCGCGCGGGGCAAGGCTCGTAGTGTCGTCACTCATGGCGCGCGACCATAGCGACGGGACGGGAAAACACGAGCGCTGCGGCGGAGGCCGGGCCCTGGCGGACGGTCGACTCCGCCCGCGGCTCCTGCTCAAAGCGCGGCATGGGCAAGTCTCTGGACGGCAAGGTAGCCCTCGTGACCGGCGGGTCGCGCGGGATCGGCAAGGGCATCGCGGCGGCGCTGGCGGGAGCCGGCGCGAAAGTCATGATCACGTCGCGCAACGCCGAGAGTTGCGAGAAGACGGCGGCCGAGATCGGCCACGCAGTCCAGTTCGAAGCCGGCCACGTCGGCAGGCCCGAGGATGCGGAGCGCGTCATCCAGGCCACGCTTTCGCGCCTCGGCGGCCTCGACATCCTCGTCAACAACGCGGCGACCAACCCGTATGCAGGCCCGACGATCGACGTCGACATTCCGCGCTGGAACAAGACGCTCGACACCAACCTCACTGCTCCGCTGGTTTGGATCCAGCTTGCGTGGCGCGCGCGCATGAAGGAGCGCGGTGGCTCGATCATCAACATCTCGAGCGTCGGCGGGCTTGCGACCAATCCGATTCTCGGCGTCTATGACGTCACCAAGGCGGCACTGATCCACCTGACCAAGCAGCTCGCCGCCGAGCTCGGCCCGAAGACGCGCGTCAACGCGATCGCACCGGGACTGATCAAGACCGATTTCGCGCACGCGCTGTGGGCCGAAGGCCGCGGGGAGCAGGTGGCAAAGGCCTATCCGCTGCGTCGCCTCGGCGAGCCGGAAGACATCGCGGAGGCGGCACTTTTCCTCGCGGACGACGTTCGAAGCGGCTGGATGACCGGCAATACGATGGTCATCGACGGCGGCGGCCTCGTCGGGTTCCAGAAGGTCGGATGAACCGGCAACGGCCTCGCGCACGAGATGCGCGCGGCCGGCGCCTTCGGAGGCGTGCAGCGATCGCGCTGCCGCGCACGCCTCGACCGGGAACCAGTGTGAACCCGCACACGGGTCGCCCGTCTCGGGCGCAGGCCACTTGCGCGCCCCGAACGGGAAATTCTTCACGCGAAGGCCATTGAGTCCTCGCCGCAATCGCCCGATAGTCGGAGCCGATCCGATGCCGGAGGTATGCCGATGACCCTGAAGTTTCGCCGTGTTGCCGAATCCGCCCTCGTCGCGGTCGCCTTTTCGGCGGCGGTGCCCGCCGCGGCCAGCACGATCGCGCAGAACGTCTCGTGGACGATCGACCGGCCCGATTCGACGGCGAAATTCCGCGTCGTCGCTTATGGCGACTCGATCTTCGCGGGCTATCACGGCTCGATCTCGTCGGTCGCGATCTGGTCGGCGCCGAACGTCGACAGCGAATACGCGTCGTCGAAATGGACGAGCGACATCGAGGTGATCCGTCGCTGCAAGTCGGGGGCCAAGGCGAAGGATATCTACAACAGCAAGATCGTCGACGATGCGTCGTACATGGAAGACGCCAGCACGCGCATCGTCGAGTTCGAGATGTGCGGCAACGACGGGCTGCAGGCGCGCAGCAGTTTCCGCAGCCAGAGCGGTACCTGCGACTACACCCCGCTGCAGACCGCGCTGTCTCACTGCACGACGTACCAGTCCCAGGCGATGACGTTCATCAACGCGCATGCCGCAGCGGGCGTGGAAAAGAAGATCATCTCGAACCTGTACTATCCCGGCTACGACCAAGACAACCAGAACGCCGACTGCATCGATTCGACGACCGGCACGCATCCGAATCTCCAGGACGTGTTCCTGCCGATCCTGCTCAGGATGAACTGGAGAGCCTGCCACACGGCCGAGACGAACGGTTTTGCGTGCGCCGATACCTTCGCGCAGTTCATGGGCTCGGACTACGATTCCAACGGGGACGGCAAGATCGACTCGCGGGCGCTGCGCTACAAGTCGGGAGAATCGGAGGATGCCTACGTCACGCGTCTCGGCACGACGCTGAGGCCGACGATCCGCGATGCGAACATGCACTTCGTCAGCGCGACGCGAAGCTTCGACTACATCCAGTCGGACGACGTGCACCCGACGTTCGAGGACGGCACGATCGACCTGGGCCCCCTCGGAGGCTCGGCCACCGGTTCGGGTCCGCCGCGCTTCAGCGACACGCGGCTCGCCCACGGGCACAACAACATTTACCGCAAGTTCGGCCACGAGCGCATGGGCTGGGCGATCTCGAAGTTCAATCCGCCCGCGCCGTAGCAGGTCGGGGGCAGGACCAGCGCGCATCATCCCGACGCTGGCGCATGAGAGATGCGCGCTGGTGCCTGTCCCCACTCTGTCCCCAGTCAGCGCCCGCCGGAGCCCAGCCCGAGCTCGGCGCGAAGCCGCGCGTCGCGGCTGAGCTTCCACATCTTGCCGTCGAAGTAGTAGTGCATGTAGCTGTAGCTCGTGACCAGGCCGAACAGCGCGCCGGTCACCGGCGACTGCGGCAGCAGCGAGCCGGCAAGCTGGAAATCGTTGCGCAGGAACGCCTGCAGCAACGCTCCGACGACGATCGCCGCGGTGAAGATCGCGAGGGACCCGAAGATCCGCTTTACCGCCGGTCGCACTGGCTCCGACGCTGAAGTGGAGCGCTTGCGACCCACGTGCCAGACTACCGCATGGTACTGGAGATCGTGGTAGCTCGTGATGAACAGCACGGCCAGGATGATGTTCTCGCGCCCGGCCCACAGCAGCCCGATCCAGAAATTGCTGACGACGAGCAGCACGTGCACCAGGCGGATCGTGACGGCCGGCTTCCCTGCGATTGCACGCCGCAGCGCATCGACGAGGACGTAGCCGAACGACAGGGCGAATATCGCGAGCACCACCCACGGCGACCACTTCGGAACCGGCACGGCGTATAGCAGCTTTCCGATTCCTTCGGCCGCGGCCCACCCGTGCGACAGGTTCATGAAGTACGGGAACGATGCGCCGCTGTAGAGCGCGTAGACCTCGGCGCGCGCCAGGTTCGCGTCCGACGGCTTGTCGCGCGCCTGGTACAGACGCAGGAAGCCGTAGTGCTGGCGGATGATGTGCCAGGCGCCCCAGTAGATCACGAGGCTGGCCCAGAGCTGCGCGGCGAACGTGCCGGGGAACATTGCGATCGCGATCGCCGTTGCACCGATCGCGGCGGCGCCGCCGAGATAGACGGGCGCCGATGTTTTCATCGTTGAAGGATCGAAGATCGTCAGCGGCAGCGTCGCCACCTGGTGGGAGTTGTCGAGCAGCACGAAGACGACGAGCGCGACCAGCAGGCCGTAGGGAATCGACACGGCGACGGCCCATAGCGCTAGGGGAACGCACCAGGCCGCCCACAGGAAGAGCTGGTCGTAGCGTCGTCCGACGATCCACGGACCGGAAGGGGCGCTTACTGCCGCCGCGCGTGCCATTGGCGGGAAATAGGCGTGCGGCAAGGCTGCGTCAACGACGCGCGCACACGGCGCGGCCAGTTCGAGGTCGCGACGCATGCATGCAACCGCGTACACCGTCGCAAGCGGATCGCGGACGGATCGCAAACAGACTGCAGACGCTCCGCCGTCCCGCCGTCCCGCGAGGGCGCGTGCGTCGCGTCTCGCGAGCGCGCGTGTGTCCAGTCACGCGAGGGCGCGTGCGTCCCGTAAATCGGCCGTCTCCATCCCTTCGCTGAACCATTCGAGCACGCTGCGAAGACCGGGGTCGTCTCGGCCGCGGCGCCGCAGCACGACGGCGAGGCTCGTCGCCGCCCGCAGCTCCCACGACCTGGCTTCCTGCGCACGTGCAATCTCGATCGCACGGCGGAAGCAGTCTTCGGCTTGCTGCATCGCGGCCGCTCCGCGCAGAGACGACGCGTCGCTCAGCACACAGGCGCCCCTCAGTCGCCACAGCTCGGCGTCCCAGAAGTGCTGCCCGGTCTGCTCGGCCAGATCGAGCGCGAGCTCGATTTTTTCGAGGGCCTGGCGCCGGCGCCGCAGCGAAAGCTGCACGTCGGCAACCAGGGCAATCATCTGCGGCGCGCTTCCGAGAGTGCGCGTTTCCATCGCCCGCGACAGGCTTTCGTACATGCGACGCGGCGCCCCGGCGTCGCGATCGGCGGCGGCGACGAACGTTTCGCCGATGCTACGGAACAGCGTGTTTCCGTGCGGTTCGGCAGCTTCGATGAGCTGGCGGGCCGATTCGCGCTGGGAAGCGTTGTCGCGTCGCAGCGAGTGCACGACAGTTTCGCAGAAAAGCGCGAAGGCCAGGCTGAACGGATGACCGAGCGTGCGTGCGAGCGCGACGGCGTCGCGGGCGACCTGGATCGCACGGTCGGGATAGCCGAGCATCCACAGGCTGCACGCCATGAGGCAGCTGGCGACCTCGATGTCGACGCGGCCGGTTTCGACGCGGCCGTGGGGCACCGCGCCTCGCCGCGCCGGATCGAGCGACGCACGATACATCGACATCGCTTTCTGGCGATGCTCGAGCGAGCGGCGGAAATTCCCGCGGTAGTACTCGGCCATTCCGATCAGAAGCTCGCCGTTGATCAGCAGGATGTCGGAGCCGATGACGCGACCGATCTCGAGCGACTGCACGGCCAGTCCGGTTCCCTGCTCGAGCTCGGCGCGGTTGATGCACCCGTTGGCCATGCAGCCGAGCACCTGGCCAAGCTGCCGCGAATCGCCGACGCGATCGCAAAGCTCCCTGGCGCGGGTCATCACTTCGTGGATTTCGGGATGGCCGAAGCCGCCGACCTCGACGAGCGAGGACCCCATTCCGAGCCGCAGCGCGATTTCGCGGCGGTCGCGTTCGCGGCTGTCGGGAAGCTGCACGACGAGGGCCAGCGCCCGCCGGAAAAAACCGAGCGCGATTTCGTGGCCGGAATTGCTCGCGGCCTCCATCGCCGCGCGCTCCCAGCCGGCGACCGAAGTCTCGACGTCAGGCGTGGCGCTCGCCCGTTGTCCGATCATGCGATCATCCCCTCGGCAATTTGCGCATCCGCGCAGCTGCACACTCGGTAACGGCCCGCTCGCGGGGCCGAAGCACCGGCGGCCGCGGGGCAGCGCCTCCCCGGCGCGACCTGCGGCACAAGTCGCCTTTTAACGAGTCGGCGCCGTTGATGCGACGCCGGAGTTTTTCGACGGATCCGTTCGCCCCCGATCAGTTCCGCGTCCACTGCGGGTTCGGAATGCTGCAGAAGGATTCGCGAAGGGCCGCCGACCAGCGCTCCTGGATCATGCGGAAATACTCGTCGTCCTCGCAGATTCGCCGCCTTGCGGCGACGCGAAACTCGTCGCGGCCGAACTTGCGGCAATCGGCGGCGCCGCCATCACGAGACGAGGTAAAACTCCGCGATGTTTTGGCCGAGCACCGCGGTGTCGTCGATGATCTCGGTCAGGAACTCGTGCAGGCCGCATTGGAAGACATCCTCGATGCGCCCGACCCGCAGCCTGGCGTCGATCTCGCCGGCCAGGCGGTGGCATTCGCCGCGGCGGTTGTCGTACGTTTCGGCGACCAGGCCGAGATAGCGCGTGATTTGCGCGTAGCAGGAGCGAAGCGAGCGCGGCATCTCGGGCCTGAGGATCAACATCTCGGCCAGGTGCCACGGCTTGAGTGTTTCGCGATAGATCCAGTGGTAGCTGCGCAGCGCCGAGACCGACCTCAGGATCGACTGCCACTGGTAATAGTCGAGGGCGCCTCCGACGGGATCGGCCGCGGGAAGCAGCACGTGGTACTTGACGTCGAGGATGCGCGCGGTGTTGTCGGCACGCTCGATGAAGGTGCCGAGCTGCGTGAAATAGTACGCGTCGTTGCGCAGCATCGTGTTCGCGTAGGCGCCGTGGAACAGCAGGGAGCGGTGCTTGACCCAGTCCAGGAAGACGGCGACGCGGTCGGGCTCGAAATCGCGCTCGCCGAAGGAGCGGGCGCCGATCCAGGTTTCGTTGAGCGCCTCCCACATGTCGACCGTGAGCGCGGTGCGCACGGCGCGGGCGTTGCGTCGCGCGGTCTCGAAGCACGAGCAGATGCTCGACGGGTTGGAAGGATCGCGCGCAAGATAGTGCAACGCGGCGCGTGCCGATGGCTCGGCGTCTCCGTGAACCGCGGCGAAATCGTCCTCGCAACCGGCAGCAACCAGGGTCGAGAGCCACTCGTTGCTGCCGTTGCCGATCGAGCGTGACATGCTCGCCATGCGGCAGGCGACCTGCAGGATGCGTGCGACGTTCTCGGCCCTCTCCATGTAGCGGGCGAGCCAGAACAGGCTGTCGGCGGTGCGTGCGAGCAAGCTCAGGCCTCCAGCACCCAGGTGTCTTTGGTGCCGCCGCCCTGGCTCGAATTGACGACCAGTGAGCCTTCTCGAAGCGCGACGCGCGTGAGGCCTCCGGCGACGATTCGCACGGTGCTGCCGAACAGCACGAACGGCCTCAGGTCCACGTGGCGCGGGGCGATGCCGCTTTCGACGAACGTCGGACACGTCGAGAGCGCGAGCGTCGGCTGCGCGATGTAGTCGCACGGCCGCGCGCGCAGCTTCGACGCGAAAAGCGCGCGCTCTTCCTTGGTCGAGCAGGGGCCGACCAGCATGCCGTAGCCGCCCGAGCCGCGCGTCTCCTTGACGACCAGCTCGCCCAGGTGCTCGAGCACGTACGCACGGTCGTCCGCTTCGGCGCAGCGCCACGTGGGGACGTTGCACAGGATCGGTTCCTCTCCGAGATAGAAGCGGATCATCTCGGGAACGAACGGATAGATACCCTTGTCGTCCGCGATTCCGGTTCCCACGGCGTTGGCGAGCGTGATCGAGCCGGCGCGGTATGCTCGAAACAGGCCCGGCACCCCGAGCATGGAGTCGGAGCGGAACGCCAGCGGATCGAGAAATTCGTCGTCGAGGCGGCGGTAGAGCACGTCGACGCGGCGCGGGCCCTGCGTCGTGCGCATGAAGACGACATCGCCGTCGACCAGGAGGTCGGCGCCTTCGACCAGCTCGATGCCCATCTCGTCGGCGAGAAACGAGTGCTCGTAATAGGCGCTGTTGTACTGGCCGGGAGTCAGCAGCGCGATCACCGGATTGCCCTGACAGGCCGGCGGCGCGGCGTCCCTCAGCGTCTCGAGCAGCTCTTCGGGGTAGCGCGAGATGGGCGCGATCCGGTGCGCGGCGATGAGGTCGGGGAAAAGCCGCAGCATCGCCTCGCGGTTCTCGAGCATGTAGGAGACGCCCGACGGCGTGCGGCAATTGTCCTCGAGCACGTAGAACCGGTCCGGCGCGGTGCGCACGATGTCGATGCCGGACACGTGCGTGTAGGCGCCGGCTGGAGGGCGGAACCCCTGCATTTCCGGCCGGAAGCCCGGGTTGCCGACGATGAGGCTCGTCGGGATGCGGCCGGCGCGCGTGATCTCGCCGCCGTTGTAGGCGTCGAGCAGGAACGCGTTGAGGGCCGTGACCCTTTGCGCCAGCCCGCGCTCGAGCAGTGCCCAGGCTGCGGCGTCGAGGATGCGCGGAATGATGTCGAACGGGATCAGCCGCTCCGGGTCGCCGCCTTCGTTGTAGACGGCGAAGGTGATGCCGATGCGGCGAAACAGCACTTCGGCCTCGCGGGCCTTCAGGCGCCGGTCCTCGGGAGTGGTCTGGCCGAGCCACGCGGAAATGCCGTCGTAGGCGGCGCGCACCGAGCTGCCGTCGTACATCTCGTCGTAAGCTGCCGGGCGACTCGGGTCGCCGGACTGTGGCAGCGCCGCGGCGGGCGCGTCGTCGTACATGGTCCTCACCCCGCTGAGCACGTGGCGTGCCAGCGTCGCGTGCGCGCTACCGCACCGGAAAATCAGCTGTCCGTGGATCCGGCAGCGAGCCGGCTGCCCACCGGGCAGGCAGTGCCGCATTGCTGTGCGCCGAAAATGCGGCGCACAAATTCGGGGCGAAAATCCGGGACTGGAACGGATTCCACCTCCGTGCTCCGGCGGCGAAGCGCCTTTCGCGGAAATCCGTACCCCGTCCCGGGTGTTCCGCGTCAGAACGTCAGCGCGAGCACCGTTTTCATCGAGCGCATCACCGAGGCCGGGTCGGTCTCGCTGTAGAAGTAGCGGTACTGGTCGCGCTGCTCGGTGACGTCCTTCAGCAGCGTGCCGTCGGGCTTGAGGAAGAACGTGCGCGGGATGTATTCGCCGTCCGGCGCGAATTTCGCGCTGTTGGCGGCGTCCTGGTCCTTGTTGATGCGGATCATCACGAACTTCTTCGAAAGATCGACCACTGCCGGGTCATGGAAGACCTTGCTGTAATTCGCGCAGTGGGGACACCAGTCGGTGTAGAAGATCAGGCAGACCGGCTTGTTCGAGCTCTTCGCCTCGGCCAGCCCTTCGTCGTACTTCTTCCAGCTCACTGCGGAGTCGTTCCAGTCGCCCCCGGCGAGTGACAAGGCAGGGATCGCAAGCAGCGCGGCGGCGCCGAGCGCCAGGGCGAGCGTTCGAATACGGAAGCGCGAGAGCATCGGATGTTTTCTCCCTTGCGGGGCAGGCGCCTGTGGCGGCCGCGCCGGTGGGCGACTGTGGCCGAGGCGGGCGATTGAGTAAACACGGCGTCCTCTGGAAACTGCGCCTCTGGAGTCGTGCCGATGAGTGATCGTTCCGTCCCGTCCAGGCCTTCGAGAAGACCGCTGCCGTCCGCGCCCGGCGAGGGTGACGGTGAAAGCTTCGCGGCGCTGTTCGAAGCGAGCCAGGACAGGAAGTCGCAGGCGCAGCCGGCGGCTCGCATCAAGGCCGGCGACCTCATCTCGTGCCGCGTGCTCGCCATCGGCCAATCGAGTGTCTTCGTCTCCGCAGGAGACAAGGCCGAGGGCGCGATCGATCTGGCCGAATTTCGCGATCCCGCGAGCGGTGAGCTTCGCGTCGCCGTGGGCGACGTCATCCAGGCGACGGTGATCGACGACGGCGGCCGCTCCGGAAGCGCGGTGCTGACGCGGATGCTCGGCCGCACCGGCCACGCGGCGGCCGAGCTCGAGCAGGCCCTCGAGCTCGCCGTACCGGTCGAAGGGCTGGTCACCGCGGAAACCAAGGGCGGCTTCGAGGTGCTGTTCGGCAGCGTGCGCGCGTTCTGCCCCGGCTCCCAGATCGACCTGCGCCGCACGGCCGAGCGCGCCGCGGCCTCCGACTACGTTGGCAAGCGTTTCGCGTTTCGCGTGCTCAAGGTCGAGAACGACGGTCGCAACGTCGTCGTCTCGCGCCGCGACCTGCTCGAAGAGCAGGCCGCCGAGGAGGCAGCAAAGACGTGGCAGCAGATCCACGTCGGCGCCGTGCTCGAAGGCACGGTGCGCTCCTTGCGCGACTTCGGTGCCTTCGTCGATCTCGGCGGCGTCGACGGGATGATCCACGTGAGCGAGATGGCGTGGTCACGCGTCAAGGATCCTTCCGAGCTGCTCGAGCTCGGACAGCGCGTGCGCGTGCAGGTGATCAAGGTCGGCGAGACCGACGCGAAGGGACGAGCGACGATCGGACTTTCGCTGCGCGCGCTGGCCGAAGACCCGTGGAGCACGCTCGCGTCGCGATTTCCCGCCGGCACGACGATCCGGGGCAGCGTCACGAGGCTCGAGTCGTTCGGTGCTTTCGTGCAGGTGGAGCCCGGCGTCGAGGGCCTCGTGCACATCTCGAAAATCGCGCTCGAACGGCGCCTCAACCACGCGCGCCAGGCGCTGTCGGTCGGACAGGACGTCGAGGTGACGGTGCTCGCGGTAGACGTCGAGGCGCGGCGCCTCGGTCTTTCGATGGTCGAGGAAGCCGGCAAGGCACGCTCGGCCGAGCTCGAGGCCGAAAAGCGCGAGCAGCAGCAGGTGATGCAGGCCCACCGCGGCTCGGGATCCCTCGGAACGTTCGCCGATCTATTGGAGAAAGCGCGCGGCAAGTAGCGCGCGCGGTTTCAGGAGTACTGCAGCTCGAGCGAACGGCAGATCGGGTTCGGACAGCCCGCCGCCTGCTTGTAGAGCAGGTGCTTGTCGACGCCGACGCGGCGAAGGTGCACCTCGACGGCGTCGCCGTTCGCTTCGATGACCGCGTATTCGGCGAACGGAAGGATCTTCGGCGTGCAGCCGTTGGGGAACTCGCGAAACGGCATGCCGACGCTTCCGGGATTGACGAGCAGGTTGCCGCGGTGCTGGCGCAGCAACTGGAGGTGCGTGTGCCCGCCGGCCATCACGGTGGCGGATGCGTCTCCAAGCGCTTCGTCGAGGTCACTGGCGTCGGTGGTCGCGAGCAGGTCTTCCATGTGGGAGCGCGGCGAGCCGTGGAACAGCAGGGCGCTCGTGTTGGGCCCGAGGTCGATGCGAAGGCTCGCCTGGAATTTGGCGAGGTAGGAAACCTCGTCCTGGGAAAGCTGGTCACGGCACCAGTCGACGGCTTCGACGACGATCGGCACCTCGGTGTAGGTGCGGATCAGCTCCTCGTCGATCATGAACGCATCGTGGTTGCCGAGGATGCAGCGGATGCCACGTGCGGCCAGCGTCTCGAGGACGTCGTTCGGACGCGCGCCGAGCGTCGCCACGTCGCCGAGGCAGACGACCTCGTCGACCCCACGCCGGTCGATATCTTCGAGAACGGCGGAAAGGGAAACCTGGTTTCCGTGGAGGTCCGAGATCAGCGCGACACGCATGGACGGCCGCGTCCCCAGCAGCCGGCTGGCACTATACCGGCCCTGTGGGCCGAATGTCGACCTGAATGAAGGGGCCCGGCCCGGCGGGCGGGGAGCGCCCGGTGGGTCCAGCCCGAGGGGCGGGAACCTGAACGTGCGGGTGCCGCCCGAAGGCGGCACCCGCACGTTCATCCTGCGCTGGCGAGTACTTCGCGCTCGAGCGTGGCCACCCGCAGCATGGCCGGGGCTTTTTCCTGGCCGGCCGACGTGACGGCGGCATCCGACAGGCGTGCAAGCTTGAGGACCGCGGCAGCCAGGGCCGTGCGGAGCTGGCGGGCGGCATCCATGCGGCTCGCGTCGACGTGGAATCCCCACGTCAGCGTGCGGGCGTAGCTGAAGATCGCGATGCCGAGCCCCTGGCCGCGGAACAGCGGAACCAGCGGGCACACCGCCGTCATGCGATGCTCGAACAGGTACAGCGGCATCGACGGTCCCGGTACGTTGGTCAGGATCAGGTTGAACACTTGCGTTCCGCCGGTCATCGCTTCGATGCGCGAGAGCAGCGACGGCGAGAGGCTGTTGGCGACGCTCGCCAGCAGGAACGCTCCCTGCACCGAGCCCGACGCCTTGCCTTCGCGCGACGCGGCGATCACCCGCTCCCAGCGCGTCTGCAGGTCGAGCTGCTCGAGCGGAAGATCCACCATCATGCCCGAGACGCGGTTGCCGAGCGTCAGCGTCGAGACGCACGCCGTCGAGCCGACGGGGCAGTAGACGCGAAGCGTGCGTCCCGCGGCGGGACCCGCGGAAGTCTGCGCGAACGCTTCGCTGACCAGCGTCAGCGCGACGTCGTTGACGGTTCCTCCGAGGCGGCGTCCGATGCGCTTGACGTCATCAAGCGAGATCGACCACCACAGGAAGCGGCGGTTGGTGCCGGTCGGGTGGTCGAACGGCGTTGCTGCCGGCGGGTTCCACGCCGCCTCGGCCACCGAGCGCACGGCCGATGCCACGCCGCCCGCGCCGTCGATCATGCTGCGAGGGTTGGAGAGCATGCTCGTCGCGCTGGTCGCCGCCAGTGTCGCGGCGTCCTGCGCGCGCGTGCGCAGCGCGGACGCGAGCAACTCCATGCGCGACGGGGCCGGCCTCGGGCGCCACGCGCGCGGGGTCTCGGGAATCGAGAACGGCTGGTTGCCGAGGATCGCGCAAAGCAGGGCGGCGCCGCCGAGGCCGTCGGCGAGGCAGTGGTGAGTCTTGCAGGCGAGAGCGAAGCCGCCGCCGGGCAGGCCTTCGATGAGCCAGATTTCCCACAGCGGCCGCGTGCGGCAAAGAGGCTGGGAGAGGATCCACGACACGGTCTCCTCGAGGTGGCCGGGCGAAGCGGGCGAAGGCAGCGCGACTGCGCGCACGTGATCGGAGATGCGGAAATCGTCGCTGTCCACCCACACGGGGTGACCTTCCAGCGGCACGCGCATCAGGCGCTGGCGGTAGCGAGGAATCAGCGACAGGCGGGCCTCGACGTGTCCACGAAGCCTTCTCAACGTGAGCCGGCGGTCCCCCGGCTGCGGGTCTTCGAAAATGCAGACGGCACCGATGTGCATCGGCGTGTCGTCGTGCTCGGAATCCAGGAAAAAACTGTCCAGAGCGCTGAGCCGCTCGAAATTAGATTCCACCACATCCTCCTGTGAGTGTGTCGACAACAAGCGTCGATCGTTTCTTCGATGAAAACATTCCCGGATCGCACAGTGCGTGCCTTGCGAACCCGGGGGAAACCTTGCGAAGCGCGCCTGGGTCGAGCAGAAACCGTGCCATCGGCCCCGAATGCTCTTGCCGTGTTACCGCATACTTATGATCAAGACAGTCAGTAGCGTTGCGTGCAGCGATGCACGAGCGTGCGAAAGATTGCGATGCTGTCGCATTCGACGCAGCGCGCATCGCATCGTGATGAGCTCGCATCGAATCGATGGAGTACGCTGTTTCGTTACGTTGCGACGAGCACGTCCCGTGCTCGCGAAGCATTTTTCCCTGAACCGGGGGTGCACAAGTCGAGCTCGTCGATCGCAGCGGCACGCGCAGCTTTGTATGCGCAGCGAGCAGCGAATCCGGGCAGTGATCCACCGACCGGTACCAAGCTGCGGAGCATTTCGTTCGCGCGTGATCGCGCATTCCCGCCACAGGCTGTGGCGTCCAGGGATTTTCGAACCTACGGTTTCCAGCCGGCTTTTCTCCATCCGTCGAGACAAAGCTCGACGAGGACGGGAGAGTTGTTGCGGCGAAAGATCTCGAGCGAGAAGCCGGGAGCGATGCGCTTCATCGTCGTGAGCGCTTCGAGTGCCTCGGCGCTGCGTCCGAGGTGCCCGAGCGCCGCGGCCAGGAGCCGATACCCGTGAGGCTGGTCACCCCTCAGGCGCAGGCTCTCCCTCTCCCGGGTGATTGCCTCCTCGAAGCGTCCGGCCATCAGGTGAGCCACCGCGAGCTGGTGCAGGAAGAAGTGCATCTGCACGTCCCTGGGCGACAGCCGGATGGCCTTTTCCATGACGCGGATGGCTTCGTCGGGAAGGTCGGCAGTGAGCGCAATCGCGAGCCCCTGGTATGCCATCGTCAGGCTCGGATTGAGGTCGATTGCCCTTTCGAATGACGCGATTGCGCCTTCGTCATCGCCGGCGAACGAGCAGGCATACCCCATTGCGGCGTGCGCCCACGGATCGTCGTCGCCGAGGGCCAGGGCCGTCGTGGCCGCCTCCATCGCCTCCATCGCCGAACGATCGGCGTCGTCCGACCAGTGGTACGTGAGGAACGCGACGTGGCACACCGTTTCGAGCGCTGCCGCAGTCGAGAAGTTGCGGTCGAGCTCGCGGGCGCGGCGAAACAGTCTCAGCGCTTCCTCGAGCTCGCTGCGGCTGCGCACGGCGAACAGCAGGGAAGCTCCGCGCTGGAAGCTCTCCCATGCGTCGAGCTGGGGCTCGGACTTGGCGCGAATGCGGCTGCGCTCGGCGCGTCCGAGCGCCGGCTCGACCGAGCTGATGATCGCGAGCACGATCTCGTCCTGCAGCGCGAACACGTCGCCGATCTCGCGGTCGTGGCGCTCCGAATGGATCTGCACTCCTCCGAGCCCGTCGACCAGCCCGACCGTGACGCGGATGCGGCCGGCGGCGCTCTGGACGCTGCCGACGACGACGTAACGGGCACGCAGGTCGCGCGCGATCTCGCGCAGGTCGCTGCGGCGCTCGCGGTAGGCGAGCGTCGAGCTGTGGGAGATCACCGGGAACATCCGGAACGCGGCCAGCCGGGACGCGATCTCTTCGGCGATCGCCTCGGCGAGATAACTGCACGACGGATCGCCGCCGCGGTCGTCGAACGGAAGCACCGCGATGACGGGTCTTCCGCTGAACCCCGGCACGGTGGTCGCCTCGCTCGCTGCCTGGCCTCCACTCGGAGGATGGACGCGATAGGTGCGCACAGGCAGCGGAATGTTCTTCAGCTCGCGGTCGCCGATGTCCTCGAAGCCGGCCTCGATGCGCCCGCGCACGTGATCGACGACGGCGGAGGACGCGCAGATGCCGCCTGCCGCTGCGATGCCCTCGAGGCGGGCGGCGATGTTGATGCCGTCGCCGAAAATCTCCGCATCGAGCACCAGCACTTCGCCGATGTGGATTCCGATGCGGAACGGAAGCCGCTCCTGCGGCGCGAGCTCGGCCTCGGTGCGCGCGAGCTCTTCCTGGACCGCAAGGGCGCACGCAACGGCATCGATCGTGCTCGCGAACTCCGCGAGCACGTTGTCGCCGGCGGTCCCGACGATGCGGCCGCGATATTCGCGCACGTAGCCGCGGAACGTCTCGCGCCGCGAGCGCAACGCAGTCACGGTGGCCGCGTCGTCCTCGGCCATGCGCCGGCTGTATCCGACCGCATCCGCGCTCAGGATCGTGGCCAGGCGGCGGGAAAGCTGCCCGGGATCCGCGGAGCCCACAGGAGTACCCGTCACCTCAACGCGGCATCGAAGGGGAGCCGCGCGTAGACGCCGCGCGGATCGTTGAACTGCGACAGCGCGGCAATGCCGTCGATCGCCGTGCGCACGAAGGAGCCGATGACGCCGGCGTCGGCCTTGTCCTTCTGCTTTTTCGTCAGGGCCTCCGTGAGCGAATCGATCAGCCCCTTGCGTTCCGGATATTCGACGACCGTGAACTCGTCACCGACGCTGGCCTTCTGTGCCGCGAACCTGACCGCGGCGTCGAGGCCGCCGATTTCGTCGACGAGGCCGATGCGCGTGGCCTCGGTTCCCGACCACACGCGTCCTTGTGCGATCTCGCCGACGTCGTGCACGTCGAGGTGACGCGACTCGGCGACCTTGCCGAGGAACTGGTCGTAGATCCAGTCGACGCTCTTTTGCAGCACCGCCAGTTCTTCGGGAGTCTTCGGCCGCGTCACCGTGGCCGCGTCGGCGAAGCGTCCCGTCTTGACGGTTTCGAACGTCAGCCCGAGCTTGTCGGTCGCGAGGCCCTGCACGTTGAACAGCAGGCCGAAGACGCCGATCGATCCGGTGATCGTCGTCGGCTCGGCAAAAATGCGGTCCGAGTACGTCGAGATCCAGTAGCCGCCGGACGCGGCGACGGCTCCCATCGAGACGACGACGGGCTTGGACTTCTGGATCAGCCGTACCTCGCGCTGGATCGTCTCCGACGCCGAGACGCTGCCGCCCGGGCTGTTGACGCGAAGAACGAGAGCCTTGACCGTTTCGTCGCGGCGAAGGTCGCGAAGCTGGCGCGCGACCTTGTCGCCCCAGACCATGCCCTGCTGCGATCCGCTGCCATCGACGATGGGCCCTTCGGTGTAGACGATCGCGATCTTCTCGTGGGCGGTCGAGGCGGGCTGCGGATCGCCCGGCAGGCGACGACGCGCAACGAGGTTGGTTGCCGGGATCAGGCGCGCGTACTGGCCGATCGGAACCTGGTGGAAAGGATCGCTATTGCCTTTGACGCCCGTGGCCAGGCGTAGCTCGTCGTAGATTTCGTCCACGTAGGCGGTACGGTCCACGAGGTGGCTCGTAACCGCCTGCTCGGCGCGCACCAGTCCCTGGCTGTCGGCCGTCTGCTGGATCGATCCGGAAGCAAGCTTGCGCGAGTCCTCGATCGAGTGCACGAGGTCCGACCAGATGTCGTCGAGCAGCTTCTGGGTCTGCGCGCGGCTCTCGGGGCTCATGTCCTTGCGCGTGTACGGCTCTACCGCGCTCTTGTATTTGCCTACCCTCGTCACCTGCACGCCGATGCCGAGCTTGTCGAACGCCCCCGCGTAGAACATCGGCTGGGTTGCCAGGCCCGGTACCAGCAGCGCACCGAAAGGATCGAGCGCGATGTCGTCGGCTGCCGATGCGAGGTAGTACTCGCGAGTGCCCGCGTAAGTGAGCCACGCCTTGACCGGCTTTCCGGCGGCGCGAAACGCGATCAGTGCGTCGCGGATCTCCTTGAGCGACGCGAACCCGTTCGTCGTCTGCACCGACGGCTCCTGCCCCGAAATGTAGACGCCGGCGATGTCCGGATCGTGCGCGGCGGCCTCGAGCGCGCGCGTCACCTGGCGCGCCTGCAGGACGTGGTTGTTGTCGTTGTTGCCGAACAGGTCGGCGATGTCCTCGATGCCCTCGTTCTGCAGCGGCGTGTCCTGGATTTCGTCGGACAGGTCGAGCACGAGATAACTGTCGTGGGGGACATCCGGAACGGATTCGGTCTTGAGCGAGGCGCCGCTCAGAAGCACGGCGACGATGATCGTCGCAGCCGCCGCGAGCACGGCCAGCGCGGCCAGGGTACCGAAGAAAGCGGCGAAAAAGCTCCTCATCGTCCAGTTGCGGCCGTCCGCTCCCGGGTCCTGCCGGCGCTGTCGCCGGCAACCTCGGACCCGATGCAGGGGACAGGGCGCAGCGCAGACGGTGACTGCCGCGTCGAGGAATGTAAACCGGCGCTCGAGCCGGCCCCCGTCACGGCTTCGTCGGAGTCTGGGTGAGGAAGCGCCGCACCAGCCGGATCACCTCCGGACCGGCCATGTCCTTTTCCTCTTCGCTGAAGCCGCCCGCCGCGAGCAACCACGGCTCGAAGACGAGCCAGCCGAAAGCGACTGCCGCGAGCAGGGCGGCAATCGCGCGAGGATCGGCGTCGGCCGGTCCCTTGCCGCGCTGCTGCATCTCGCGAATCAGGTCGACCGCGCGACCCATCGTGGGGAACGTGCCCTGCAGGTGATCGATCGGCTGGCCGTCGAGCATCGTGCGCGCAAGGAGCTTCCAGTACGTCTCGCGCTCGCGGACGGCCTGGAAGAAGCGCACGAGCATCGCCGTTTCCTCACCTTCCATATCGGGTGAGACTTCGGCGCTCAGGCTCTCGAGCACCTCGCGAAGCAGCGCTTCCTTGGTACGGAAGTGGCGGTGGATCAGCCCGTTGTTGACGTGGGCCTTCGATGCGATCTCGCGCGTGGAAACCGCTTCGGCCCCGCGTTCGGCGAACAGTTCCGCGGCCGCGCGCAGAAGTGCGTCGCGAGTCCCTACGCGCTCGCTCGTGTCCTGGTCCAAGACACTCATCGGAATCCTCCCTCTCGGCGGCTGCGGCCCGCACCGCAGACCGGACACCGCTCCAGAAGAACACTTCGGCAGGACGGTCGTTGCCTGCCGGCCGCGCGGGCCTCGTGTAACAAAGCCTGCCCGGCGGTTCCTGACACTGTCGTAATGAACCTTTGGCAGGGCTTCGGCAATCGCCGCGCAGCAGTTTCTTGGTGCTGCAATGCGGTCTTGCGGCGGCGGCGACCCGAACGTCAGTCGGCGCGAGCGGTTGGCCGCCGCAAGTGATCGACTCCAAAAATGCGCGTGGACTGCTAACGCGGGAGTTGGGCAAGCGCCTGGCGGGCGGCCGCGTAATCCGGACGGATTGCCAGCGCGGCCTGGTACTCGCGTCGTGCCTCGGCGCTGCGCTCGGGATGGAAGCGCTGCAGCATCTGGCCCATGCGATAGTGCTTCTGCGCCGGGTTCGTTTCGGCGTCGACCGCTGCGGTGAATTCGGCTTCCGCCTCGGCCGCCTGTCCCATGCGTGCATAGACGCGCCCGCGGTTGGCGTGCCCCACCGCGACCAGCCCGAGATCGATCGCACGGGTGTACGCCTTGATCGCGAACTCATTGCGCCCGAGCTTGTCGTAAACGACACCGCAGTTGTTGAAGAGCTGGGCGCTCGTCGACGGCCGGTCGATCAGGCGGTCGCACGCGGCGGCTGCGTCGGCTTCGCGGCCTGCCGCGGTGAGCGCCGAGACGTCGAGACGCCAGCCGTCGCCGTTGCCGGGAGCTGCCTCCACTTCGGCACCGTAAAGCCCGGTGGCACTGTGCCACTGCTGATTGCGGTGGAGTGTCACCGAAGCCCCGGCCAGCAGCGGCACCGCCGCGATCGCGCACGCGACGGCGAGCCCGCCGCGGCCGGCGGCCATCGAAAGCAGGACCGCGATTCCGATCGCGAGCGACACCGACGGCAGGTACGCGACTCTTTCGCCGAGGAGCAGCGAATTCTGCATCTGCAGCAGCGCCTGGTCGCCGACGCTGATCGTCGAGCCGATCGACGTCAGCAGGCGCGTCGACGGCAGCAGCGCGATGTAAAAGAACGCCACGGCCAGCGTCGCCAGCGGGCGGCGACGATATTGGGTGACTGCGATCGCCACCAGGATCGCGTGCACGGCGAGAGTGGCTGCCAGCGATCCGCCGGCGAAATCCTCGTACGACACGCGAAGCGGCCACGGCCAGACGAGCATGCGCGCGTATTCGCGAAGCGTCGCCAGGCTGTAGAGCAGTCGCGACAGAAAGTCCTGGCCCGCGGCAACGCCGAGCGCCGGAGCCGTGGACTGCACCGCACCGGCCAGGGCGAAATGGCGCAGCATCACGTATTCGGCCAGCGGGATGGCCAGCACCGCGGCGACGACGATGCGGCGCGCACGAGTGGCGACATTTTCGCCGGGATGCGCGAGCCAGATCAGCACGGCGGCCAGGGCCGGAAGCGTTGCCGCGCTTTCGCGGCACAGCAGCGCTGCGAAATACAGCAGCGCCGCGCTCGTCCATGCCAGTGCGGGGCGGCGCTCGTGCCAGCGCTGCAACACGACCAGCGCCGCGACGACGCCGATCGTCGCGAGCACTTCGGAGCGGTTGAACACCGAGTCGACCGCTTCGGTATGGATGGGGTGGACGGCGAAGATCGCAGCGGCGAGTGCCGCAATCCACACCTGGCCGGATCCGAGCAGCGAGACGAGCAGCGCGAAGACGAGCACGCTCGCCAGCGTATGCAGCGCAACGGTGGTCCTGTGGTAACCGGCGAGGTCGTTACCGTAGACGGCGCCGTCGGCCGCGATGCTGAGCAGCGCGAGCGGCCTGTAGGTTCCTACCGGCGATCCGGTCGAGCCCCAGGTGTCCTCGGTGAACATCTGCTGGATCGACGGCCACGCCAGCGTGTGGCGCGACGGCAAGAAGAACGCATCGTCGTGAATGGCCACGGGAGGCGCGGCATTCGAGAACGCAAGGACGGCGCAGGCGGCGACGGCCAGCGCGGCAGCGGCAATCGTGGCGCGGGAGCCTGCCCTGGAGCGGGTCCGGTGGGCAGTCGCACCCGTCGCCGCCGGCTGTGCGTGTGCAAACGCAGCGCCACGCGCATCGGCGGTCGCCGCGCCCCGCACGCAGCCGGTGGAGTCGGGTGGAACGTCGGCCGCGCGCGCGTCCGCCGCGACAGCATCGGCGGCAGTGGCAGTCGGTGCGGGTCCGGCGCTGCGACGCGGCGGAGCTTTCTTCCTTCTCGGGCTCATCGAGACGCGACGCCGCGGGCGGCGAGACGGCTCGTATTCCCTTGCGGCAGCGGATGCCAATTGTGCCCGTGGCAACGTTATGACAGCCGCGGCCTCGCGTCTTTTCCGCCACGATGGTTAACAGGCGGCGATGGGCGCTCCGCCGAGACATTCCGAATTCGCTTGCCAGCAGTGCGGCCACCGCCAGGCCAAGTGGGACGGAAAGTGTCCCGCCTGCGGCACGTGGAACTCCCTGCACGAGGAGGCGCGCGTGGCACCGGTCGCTGCCAAAGGCCGCCAGGCGGCGGTCGTCGTCGGTGCGCTGGCGAGCGCGAAGCTCGGTCCGCTGGCCGAGGTCGAGGGCGACGAAGGCGGTGAGCGTTTCGCGACGGGCATCGGAGAGCTCGACCGAGTGCTTGGTGGCGGGCTGGTCAGCGGCTCAGCCGTGCTCGTCGGCGGCGAGCCCGGAGTTGGAAAATCCACGCTCGCCATCCAGTTCGCCGCCGGACTTGCGGCCTCAGGACGCCCGGTTCTCTACATCAGCGGCGAGGAAGCACCGCTTCAGGTCCGGCGCCGCGCCGAGAGGCTCGGTCTTCCTCTTGGCGGCATCCTCGTTCTTGCCGACATCGACGTCGACGCGGTGCTGCGCGCAATGAAGCAGGCCAGGCCTGCTGCCGTCATCGTCGATTCGGTGCAGACGATTCGCACGTCACGCGTAGAGTCGGCGCCGGGATCGGGGTCCCAGCTTCGCGAGGCGACGGCCGAGCTGATCACCGGGGCCAGGGCTCTCGGCAGCGCGCTGTGGCTGATCGGACACGTCACCAAGGAAGGCGCCGTCGCAGGCCCGCGCATTCTCGAGCACATGGTCGATGCGGTGCTGTATTTCGAAGGAGACCAGCACGGCGCGTTTCGCATCCTGAGAGCGGTCAAGAACCGCTTCGGTCCGACCGGCGAGCTCGGCGTCTTCGAGATGCACGGCAGCGGGCTCGTCGAAGTCGCCAATCCGTCGCAGCTCCTGGCGGGAAACTCGCTGCGGGACGTGCCGGGATCGGTGATCTCCGCGTGCATCGAAGGCAGCCGCCCGCTTCTCGTCGAGATCCAGGCCCTCGTTTCGCCGAGCCATCCGGGATCGGCGAGAAGGACGACCGTGGGCGTGGATCACTCGCGCGTAGCGATGCTCGCGGCCGTTCTCGAAAAGCACCTCGGCCTGTCGATGGCGAGCCAGGACGTCTTCGTCAACACGGCCGGCGGAGTGCGCATCGACGACCCGGGCGTCGACCTTGCCGTCATCGCGGCGCTCGCTTCGAGCTATCTCGACAAGGCGGTGCCGCGGCGAACCCTCGTGCTCGGCGAGGTCGGCCTGACCGGGGAAGTGCGCGCCGTGCCGCAGCTTCGCGCCCGCCTTCGCGAGGCGGCGCGGCTCGGATTCGAAAGGGCGGTGGTCGGCTCCGAATCTGCCGACAAGCTCGGCGGCCTCGAGATCGGCGTCGAGGTTGTCGCTACCGTCGGCGAGGCGTGGGAAGCGCTTCGCTGAAGAAGTCCTCACTGCCGCGCGCATGCCACGTCGGAACGATGCGTCGTGACGCGATCGGCTCCGGCAAGGATTCGCTCAAGTCTTGGGCACCGCTGCCCGCGGTGCGGGCAACGCCGCAGGATGCGACGGTGGCGGAGGCCATTGCGGCCGCAGCGGAACTGTCGGAATCCGCATCGTTGCAGCGCATTTTTCGATGCGTGCACGTGGCATCGTTCCTGCTACGTCGTGGCTACAGTCGCCGTAGCGTTTCCAGACGTGCGTGCGGCTTTCAGCCAGGGCTCCTCACCCGGAGCCGAAGCTGACGGACCCGCACGGACGGGGGAAGACTCCCGCCGGAGACGGTGATGGGTTGCGGTAGCGTGACAGCTAGGAAGGCAGCGGTTGCGTTCGCGTCAGTCTCCATCGTTTGAGGCCGTTCACCGGCGGAAGGCGGCGCGTTGACGGAATGGTCCCCCGTCAGCGCGCCGTCGCCTTTTCCGATCAGCAACAACCTACGCTGTCCCGACCGGGACATGCGCAAGAAACGATACGTTCGGTTTTTCGGTCGCGACCTCTTCAGGATGAACGACAAAAACGGGCAGGCAGTGCCGTACACTGCCTGCCCGCTTTGCGGCAGCAGGTGGAGCTCCGTTCGCCCGCACCGGCACCGCACGTTTGACCGGCATCGTCTTTGACGTTGCCTCGAGCACCGCCGTGAGCGCCGTGGGGCGTGGCCGCCGAATGCAGCAGGTACGCCGGGTGAGCCGGGATGCCGTGCTCGAACAGGTCGAGACCGCGCAGCTCTCCTTCTTCCTCGGCCCGCAGCACGCCAGGGCGTCGACCGCGTTCAATCTCCTTCGCCTTCGCGGGTTTCACCGTAGCGAGAGACAGGCAGATCGCGTCTCTGCGATATCCGCCGCTTGGACACGGGAGTCCGGTCCGTCGTTCTTCGAGCGCGCGGCACCGAGCAACGCACGTGCCAAAGGAGGATGAGATTCGGCCGTTCATCAATAATCTCATCGTTGCGCGGTCCGCCCAGAGACGGGAATGCACGCCGACGCGGCAGATCGCAGCGATCGTGCCCATCCAACGAGCACGAAACGTCGGAGCTGCTGGAAGGATGGAGGGGGCTGCCTGGCGGGCAGCCTCGTCCGAGTCCAAACATTTCCGAGGCAGAAGCTCGATCTAGGGTCGATGCGGGCTCCCTTCATGGGGCGGTGAGGACCATGGCAGCATCCTTGCATAGGCATCGCTCGCCGGGACCACCATGGACCTGTCCCGGTCGTGGGACCACCGCCGCCATTGAGACGGCGGCTCCGCTCAAAGTTACGAACAAACTCGCTCGGACACGCGCCGCCTCTCCAGGTGCAAAATCCGCTGCGCACGAGGATCTCGGATGGTCATTGCAGCTCGAAAGAAATGGCTCCCCATGTTCATCGCCGCGGTGGCTCTCGCCTCGGCCTCGGCAGCAAGAGCCGACGATGCGCCGGCGGCGGCGGCGCCGGCGGCGGCGGCGGCGGCGCCCGAGTCCCAGCTTCCGGCCTACTTCTCCGCGACAAACGGCGACAAACCGTCATGGCCGGATCCGACCGGGGGCGCGTCAGGCGTCTGGGCGGCACCGGCCGGTGACGCCAAGGGAGATATCCCGTCCAAGCTCGGGATCACCGACGTCTACGACCGCGTCGCGCACAACCTCTACGCGATCAACTACGTCTGGGCACTGGTGACGGGATTCCTCGTCATGTTCATGCAGGCGGGGTTCATGCTGGTCGAGACGGGGTTGTGCCGCGCGAAGAACACCTCGCACACGTCGGCGATGAACTTCATGATCTATCCTCTCGGCTGCTTCGCGTTCTGGGCTTACGGCTTCGCGATCGGCTGGGGCAACTGGTGGAACGGTCCGGTTCCGCCAGGATGGTATGCGTCACTCGGTCCCGGCCTGTCGGTGCTGAACAGCGGAGTCGGCATCGGCGCGGCAGTCGACGCTGCGGGACAGGCCACGGGCGCGTTCACCTACGGGCTGCTCGGAACGAAGGGCTTTTTCCTCACCAACAGCGTCGGCGACGCCGGCGTCATGGTGCTGTTCTTCTTCATGATGGTGTTCATGGACACCACGGCGACGATCCCCACCGGCGCGATGGCCGAGCGCTGGTCGTGGAAGAACTTCTGTCTCTACGGCGTCTGGGTCGCGCTGCCGTACTGCATTTATGCGAACTGGGTCTGGGGCGGCGGATGGCTCGCGCAGGGCGGGCTCAACTGGAGCCTCGGGCACGGAGCGGTGGATTTTGCCGGCTCCGGCGTCGTGCATGCGATGGGAGGCGTCATCGGGCTGGCCGGCTGCATCGCCATCGGTCCGCGCATCGGCAAGTTCGACGCCCAGGGCAAGCCTCGTGCGATGCCCGGCCACAACGTCAACATCGTGGTGCTCGGTACCTTCATCCTGGCGTTCGGCTGGTTCGGCTTCAATCCGGGATCGACGCTGGCGGGAACCGACCTGAGAATCGGGTACGTCGTCGTCAACACGATGCTTGCGAGCGTCGCCTCGTCAATCGCCGCGATGCTCACGCTGTGGGGAATGGGCCTGAAGCCGGACACGACGATGCTCTGCAACGGCATGCTCGCCGGCCTCGTCGCGATCACCGCTCCGTGCGCGTTCGTCAATCCCATCGGCGCATTCACGATCGGCGCGATTGCCGGCTGGCTGGTGATCGTGTCGGTGTTCTTCTTCGAGAAGCGCGGCGTCGACGATCCCTGCGGCGCGATCTCCGTGCACGGCGTCAACGGGCTGTGGGGAGTGATCTCGGTGGGCATCTTCGCGACCGGCGAATACGGCGCCGGCTGGAACGGTGTCGTGCGCGATTCGATGGTTGCCGCCTACGGCGCCGATGGCGTGCGCGGCATCCTCTACGGCGATGCCTCGCAGCTGGTGATGCAGCTGATCGACGCCGTGGTGCTGGCGGCGTTCGGCTACGCGATGGCGTGGGTCTGGTTCAAGGTGAGCGACGCCATTACGCCGCTGCGCGTGACGCGCGAGGTCGAAGTCGAAGGCCTCGACGGGCCGGAGATGGGCTGCCTGGCTTACCCGGACTTCCAGCTTCACCCGGAGAGCCACAACTTCCGGTAAACCCGGAACGACCTTTCGGGCGCCTGTCCTCCTCGCGTGCGCCCGAACGACAGAGGCCCGCCGGTCACCCGGCGGGCCTCTTGTCGTTGAGGTGTTGGGGTCAGGAGCCCGCGTTGGGGTCAGGCACCAGCCCTTGGCCGGGCTGCCGACGTCCGGATGCAGGGCTGGTGCCTGACCCCAGGCTTCAGGCTTTACTCGGTCAGCGTCGAGGACTTGTCGCCGAGCAGCGGGCGAAGCTGGGCAACGTCGTAGGAGATCTTCTCCTTCTCCTTCAGGGAGCGGATGAACTCCTGCAGCGCGTCCTGCTGGCGCGCCTTTTCGAGGGATTCGACCTGCTGCTTCTTGCCCGCGTCGAAGTCCTCGCGCTTGGCCTCGATGACGCTGTCGCGGACGAAGACGTACGCCTTGCTTCCGCTGACGAAGGAGCGTGACAGCGGCTCGCCGTCCCTGGTGGCTGCGAACGCGACTTCCGACAGGCCGGGAACCGCGCCGATGTCCTGGACAAAGTTCGCGCTGCCGTCGACGTCGGCCGCGCTTTTCAGCTCCAGGGCGTTCTGCTGCGCGAGCTGCACCAGCGCCGTGCCCGCCTTGGCTTTCTGCAGGATGTCGTCGGCTTTCTCGCGCGCGAGATCGAGGGCTTTTTGCGACTTGAACTCCGACTCGACCTGGTCGCGGATGTCGGCCAGCGCCGGCACGTAGCTCTCTTTCCTCTCGACGAGCGACAGCAGGTAGTAGTCCTGCCCGACCTTGACCGGATCGGAGATGTCGCCGGGATTGAGCAGCGAGAACGCAGCTTCGACGAACGCGGGCGCGGGTCCGATCCCTGCGACCACGTCGCCCTGCGTGAACGGCGGCGTTTCCTCGATCTTCGCACCACGCGTGCCCGCGATGTCGTCGAACTTGGCGCCGCCGGAGATCTTGGCCGCATCTTCGGCCGAATCGTCGAAAGCGCGGTCGAGCGCTTTCTGCGTGGCCAGGCTCTTGCGGATCTTGTCCTTGACCTGGTCGAACGGCTGCACGCCGGCCGGCTGCTTCGCGTAGACCTGGATGATGTGGAAGCCGAAATCGGTCTCGACGACGCCGCTGGTCTGACCCGGCTCGAGCGCGAATGCGGCGTCCTCGAACGCCGGGACCATGTGGCCGCGTCCGAACGTGCCGAGGTCGCCGCCCTTGGCTGCGCTGCCCGGATCGTCCGACTCCGTCTTGGCGATCTCTTCGAAGTTGCCGCCGTCGGCGAGCTTCTTGGCGATCGCGTCGATCGCTTCGCGCGCGGCCTTCTTCTGGTCGTCGCTCGCGTCCTTGTCGACTTTCTTCAGGATGTGGCGCGCGCTGACCTGCTCTTCCTGCTGGAACTCGCTGTTCTTGTTGAGATCGTAGTACTCGTTCATGTCGACGTCGGAGACGTCGATCTTGTCGGCGATGTCGGCGACCTTGTAGGCAACGTAGCGCACCTTGACGGTAGGCGGCCGGCGGTACGACTCCTGCCTGGAATCGTAGAACTTGGTCAATGCCTCTTCGTCGATCTTGACGTCCTTCTCGAAAGGCTCCGAGTCGATCGTGACGTACGACAGGTTGATCTTGCGGTTCTGGCGCTGGAACTCCTGCCAGGCGTCCTCTTCGCTGACGTGGGCACCGCGGCGGATGATGTCGGCCATCTGCGTCTCGAGAAGCTCGCGGCGCACCCCGTCTTCGAACGAGCCAGGCGTCATGCCCTGGGAGCGGACCGTCTCGCGGTAAAGGTCGGGCGAAAAGCCGGTGCGGCCCTGGAACGCGGGAACGTGGACGAGCTGGTCGCGGATCGCATCCTCGGTGACTTTCAGCCCGAGCCGGTCGGCCTCGGCGCGCAGCACCGCTCCGTCGACGAGCTGGTCCAGCGTCATCTTCGGGATGTTGAGCGACTTCATCATCGCGTCGCTCACCTGCCCCTTGAACTGCTCGCGGAAGTAATTCTCGTTGCGCCGCTGCGAGATGTCGAAATCGGTGCGCGTGATCTCGATGTCACCGACCTTCACCAGAGGCGTGAGGCCTTTGCCGAGGCGTCCGCCTCCACCCATGAAGAAGATGAACACGAGCGTGATCAGGCCGAGCGCGGCCCGGATGCCCCACGAGCGGGCGTTGCGACGCATGAAATCGAGCATGGCGGATTAAGAACTCCCGGAAGGAAAAATGCGTCGGGCGGTCCGGCATCCCGGACCGCCCGCGTGTATCGGCTGTCGTCTCAGGCCGCCACGTTGTCGAGGGCCTGGGCCAGCTTGCTCTTGGGCACGGCGCCGATGATCTGGTTGGCGACCTTGCCGTCCTTGAAGACGAGCAGGTTCGGGATGCTGCGCACGCCGAACTGGCTCGCATACGTCTGATGGTCGTCGACGTTGATCTTCATGATCTTGACGCGACCCTGGTACTCGCCGGCCAGCTCCTCGAGCAGCGGCGCGATGGCGCGGCACGGGCCGCACCACGGGGCCCAGAAGTCGACGAGCACGGGCACCGACGACTTGAGCACTTCCTGGTCGAACGTCGAATCGGTCAGTTCCTTGATCTTGCCCATGGCTGCCTGTTCTCCTTGTCGTTCCTTTCGACACTAGCGGCGGCACTCTCGGCGGCTCGACCGGCTACGAATGCGGACGGCAACTCGTCGGCCCCCGGCGTCCGGTTTCCGGGCCGGGACGAATCTGGTGCCGGAGGTCGGACTCGAACCGACACGGAGTTGCCTCCACCGGATTTTGAGTCCGGCGCGTCTGCCAATTTCACCACTCCGGCGGCCTGCGCCGGAATACCTAATCACGGGGCTGTGCCGAGTCTATCGGGCAGAGCGGGGCGGGCGCCCTACTCCTGCTGGGCCTTCTTGTCGGCGGCTTCCTGCTGCTTGGCGACGCGCCTTTCGAGCTCGATCAGGGTCGGCTGCTCGATCGGCTTCGAATCTTCCTTCTGGTCGATCTTGAGCAGGGCATCCTCAACCAGGCGGTCCAGTTCCGTGCCCGGACGGGTGCCCGTCAGCGCCGAAATCTTGTCCTTGGTATGCAGGTCGCCGATCTCGCCGAGGGCGTAGACGGCGCGGCAGGCCAGGTCGTTGTCGTTGATCGTGCGTGCGTAGCTTGCCAGCCGGTCGCTCGTCGTGGGATCGCCGATACGGCCGAGAGCCGTGAGCGCCCTCAGCTTTTCCTCCCGGCCGACGTCGGTCAGGAACAGCAGCTGCATCAGCACCTGCGTCGCCTCGGTGGCCTTGAGCGTGCCGAGGTAGTCGATCGCCCGCGTGCGCACGCGGTAGTCGGCGTCGGCGGTCGCATCGATCAGCGGCTTGACCGCGTCGTCACCGCCCTTGGTGCCGAGCGAGTCGACGGCATCCAGGCGCGTCTTTACGTCGGGATCGGTGAGGCGCTTTTTCCAGTCCTCGACGTTCTTGCCCTTGGCGGTCTTGTTGTAGCGCTCGACCGCGGGGTTCGTGCGGATTTCGTCCTGGGCGCGCGCCGGCGCCGGCGCCAGGGTCGCGGCGACCGCGGCGGCCGCCAACAGGCTGCGGAGTGCTGTCGAAAAACGAACGGTCGTCATCTTCGGGTGCTTGCCGGCGGCACTGCCAGGAGCGCAACGGGCGGCAGCAAGGTAGGACTGTCGATCCGGACCGTCAAATCATCGCCGGTGCCCGAAGCGCGATTTCGAGCGAAACCGATTCCCCACCGGTGCGAATCGGCGACCCGTAGGGAGCCGCTGCGCCCGCGCCGACCGCCTGATGGGGTCGAGCGCCGCGTCACGTCTGCCAGCGCCGCCGCCACTGCCAGCTTCGCGCCTGGAAGAACAGGATGGGGTAGACGACCAGCTCCATCGCGAAGCTGACGAGCAGGCCGCCGATCATCGGCGCCGCCAGCCGCCTCATCACGTCGGCGCCCGTGCCGCTGGCCCACAGAAGAGGGACGAGCCCAATGAACGCCGTGCCCACCGTCATCGCCTTGGGCCGGATGCGGCGCACCGCGCCATCGTGGATGGCGCTCCACAGATCCTCTCGTGAGCGCATGCGTCCCTCGGCGACGAAGCGGTCGAAGCTGTTCTCCAGGTACAGCAGCATCACCAGCCCGGTCTCCGCATCGAGCCCGGCCAGCGCGATCATGCCGATGACGACGGCCAGCGACATGTTGTAGCCGAGGGCCCACAGCAGCCAGAAGGCGCCGATCAGGCTGAACGGCACGGCGAGCATCACGATCGCCACTCGCGGCCAGCTCTGCGTGGACATGTACAGCAGAAGCACGATCGCGATCATCGTCAGGATGCCGGCGACGATGAGGCGCGGGATCGTCTTCTCCCAGAATTCGAACTGCCCGGACCACAGCAGCGTGTAGCCCGGCGGAAGAGGCACCTGCTCGGCGACGACGCGGCGTGCGTCGGCGATGTAGCTGCCGAGATCGCGGCCCGCGATGTCGACGTAAACCCACGAAGTCGGCTGCGCGTTTTCCGACTTGATCATCGGCGGGCCCGCGTGGATGTCGAGACGCGCGACCTGGCCGAGCGGGATCTGCGCGCCCGACGGCGTACTGACGAGCACGGCGCGAAGCGACGGCAGGTCGTCGCGAAGCTCGCGGGCGTAGCGCACGTTGAGCGGGTAGCGCTCGAGGCCTTCGACGGTCCACGTGACGTTCATGCCGCCGATCGCAGTCTGCACGATGTCCTGCACGTCGCCGGTCGTCAGGCCGTAGCGTGCCGCCGCGACGCGATCGACGTCGAAGTCGAGGTAGTAACCGCCGAACGTGCGCTCGGGGTACGCACTGATCGTGCCGTCGATGGTGCGCACGGCGTTGGCGACTTTCTCGGCAAGATCCCCGAGCACCTTCAGGTCCGGCCCGAGCACCTTGACGCCGACGGGCGTCTTGATGCCGGTCGCGAGCATGTTCAGGCGGTTTTCGATCGGGAACGGCCACGCGTTGGCGACGCCCGGAAGGCTCACCGCCTGGTTGAGGCCCGGGTGCATCGTGCCGTCGGCGTCCTGCCAGCCGTATTTGAGCTCGTCCGTGCGGATCGGCCTTTCGAGCGGCCAGAAATACGAGAGCGGACTCCGCAGCACATCGGGCCAATCCGAGAAGAAGCGCGCCAGGGTGCGGTGCCTCCACTTGGACGTGTCCGGCTCGAGCTGTACGACCGTCTCGATCATCGAGAGCGGCGCGGGATCGGTGGCGGTTTCGGCGCGGCCGATCTTGCCGTGCACCGACTTCACTTCCGGGAACGTGCGGATCAGCTTGTTCGTCTGCTGCAGCAATTCCTTGCTCTTGGTGATGCTGATGCTCGGGTCGGTGGTCGGCATGTAGAGCAGGTCGCCTTCGTCCAGGGGCGGCATGAACTCGGTGCCGATGTGCGTGGCCGGCACCAGCGTCGAAAGCATCGCCAGCACGGCCAGCGCGAGCACGAGGCGATGGTGGCGCATCGCGCGCCGGAACACCGGATCATAGACGGCCTGCATCACGCGGCTGATCGGGCTGTGCTTCTCGTGGATGATGCGCTGCGGGATCAGCAACATGCCGGCGAGGACGATCCACGCCAGCGCGGTCCAGCCTCGGTACGCAGCCAGCGGCGAACCGACCAGCCCGCAGACCACGTACAGCAGCAGCGCCGGTACCAGCATCGCCGCCGCGGTGATCATCGTGTTTCGGCGCCGTCCCCATTCCGCGGGCAGCACTCGCGCCGTGATCAGGTAGTGCATCAGCACCGGAACGATGGTGACGGCCAGGATCGAGGCGGAGGCCATCGCCAGCGTCTTCGTCATTGCCAGGGGACGGAACAGGCGGCCCGCCTCCCCGCCGAGCACGAACACCGGCAGGAAGCTGACGGTGATGATCGCCAGCGAAAAGAACAGCGTAGGCCCCACTTCCTGCGCCGCCTCGACGATGATTTCGCTGCGCGGCCTCGGCTCGGCAGCCTCGCCGCCCGCTGCGGCCGCATGCAGTCGCTCCTCTTCGCGGTCGAGGTGCTTGTGTGCGTTCTCGACCATGACGATCGATGCATCGACCATCACGCCGATCGCGATCGCGATTCCGCCGAGCGACATGATGTTCGCGTTGATGCCGGCGAGGTCCATCACCATCAGCGCGACGAGCACCCCCGACGGCACGACGAACACCGCGACCAGCTCGCTGCGCGCGTGCAGCAGGAACGCAATGCAGACCAGCCCGACGACGACGATTTCCTCGATCAGCGTGTCGCGAAGCGTGGCGACCGAGCGCTCGATCAGCGAGGAGCGGTCGTAGGTGGGGCGCACGAAGACGCCGGGAGGCAAGCCGCCCTCGAGGTCGAAGAGGCGCGCCTTGGCGTCGCGGATGACTTTGTATGCGTTCTCACCGAAGCGCGCGATGACGACCCCGCCGACGGCCTCGCCGATCCCGTTGTACTCGCCGACGCCGCGGCGCGCCTCGCCGCCGATTTCCAGCGTCGCGACGTCGCCGAGAAGAATCGGCGTTCCTTTCTCGCCGACTCCGACGGGAACTTTCGCGATGTCGTCGAGGCCGTGGAGGTAGCCGCGCGAGCGCACCATGTACTCGTGCTCCGACATCTCGACGACCGAGCCGCCGACGTCGTTGTTCGAGCGCCGCAGTGCCGTCGCGATGTCGCCGACGGCGAGATGGAAAGCCTGCAGTCGAAGCGGATCGAGCACGACCTGGTACTGGCGCACGAAGCCGCCGATGGACGCGACTTCGGAGACGCCTTCGACGGCAGTCAGCGGATAGCGAAGGTACCAGTCCTGGAGGCTTCTCAGTCCCGCCAGGTCGTAGCCGGACGACACCAGCGGGGTGCCGTCCAGAGGACAGGCGCCCGCTTTTTCGAAACCGCGCACGCGCTCGAGACCCTCGCGCCGGTCGGCCGGTGCGTCGCCAGGCGACGCGTACCATTTGTCGGTTCCGTCATGGCCGTCGCGCCAGATGCCTTTGGGATGGTCGGGACAATAGAAGCCCGGGTACAGGATGTATTGGTAGACCCAACCGACTCCGGTGGCGTCCGGTCCGAGCTTGGGCTGCACGCCTTCGGGAAGCCGGTCACGCGCGAAGTTCAGGTACTCGAGCACGCGGCTTCGCGCCCAGTAGATGTCGGTGCCTTCGTCGAAGAGCACGTAGACGAACGACAGCTCGAACATGCTGAAGCCGCGCACCACGGTAGAACCCGGCACCGACAGCATTGCCGTCGTCAATGGGTACGTGACCTGGTTGTTGACGACTTCCGGGTTCTGCCCCGGGTATTCCGTGACGACGATGACCTGCACGTCCGACAGGTCGGGCAGGGCATCGAGGCGGATGTGGAACATGCTCCAGATGCCTGCTCCGACCACCGCCGCGGTCACGATCAGCACCATCAGGCGGTTGCGCACGCACAGCGCGATGAGGCGTGCGATCATTTCGAGGCTCCGCTGTCTGGCGACGCTCCGCCGGCCGGTGAAGGGCCGCTGCCTGGCGACGCTTCGCCGCCCGGTGATGTTCCGTTGCTTGCCGTGCCTGTGGAGTCGCGCGCCGGAGTGCCGGGTTTGGCGTCGGCCGGCGGCACGCCTGCGACCTGGCGCTGAGAGATGAACTTTCGCAGCGCGTCCTGCAGCCGGCTCTCCGCGTCGATCAGGAACTGGCCGCTGACGACGACTTCGTCTCCTGCGGCCAGGCCTTCGAGCACCTGCACATTGCCGCCTTCGGCGGGCCAGCCGATGCGCACGCGCCGCGGCTCGAAGTGCCCCGGCTTTTCGCCGACGACGAACGCGACCTGGCGATCGCCGGTATCGATGACGGCCTCGCGCGGTACGAGCACTGCCGAATCGGCCAGCTTCGCGCGAAGCACGACGTCGGCAAACATGCCGGGCCTCAGCTCCAGCGCCGCATTCGACACGGCCATGCGCACGCTCGCCGTGCGCGTCGTCGGGTCGAGGTGGGGATGGATGAAAACGACCTGCCCCGCGAAGGTCCTGCCCGGCTGCGACGCAATGCTCGCCTGGACGCTCTGGCCCACGCTCACCACCGCGAGGTCCTGCTCGAACACGCGTGCATCGATCCACAGCGTCGAGTGGTCGACGATCCTCAGCACTTTCTGGCCCATCGTCACCGCCGCGCCCTCGACGACGGGCTTTTCGGTGATCTCGCCTGCGAGCGGGCTGCGGAACGTGACGGCGTCGGGCGCATGGTCGAGCTTCTGCAGCCTGGCGATCTCGGTCGGGTCGAGGCCCTGGAGCGCGAGCTTTCGAAGCGCCGCATTCCACAGCGAGTCCATCGTTGCGTCGCTGTCGCCTCTTGCGGAAGCGCGCGCGGCGTCGCGGCGCTTGCGCAGCGCAATCATCTCGTCGACCGCTACCTGGATGTCGGGGCTGTAAAGGTCGAACATGGGATCGCCGCTGGCGATGTGCAGCCCTTCGGTGTTCGCGTAGAGGTGGCGGATGAATCCGCCGACCCTCAGCGTCACGTCGTGGATGCCCGGCTCGGCTTCCTCGACGAATCCGGCGACACGCAGCTCGCGCACGACGGGGCCTTCGACTGCGCGCACCGTGCGCACGCCCATGTTCTGCACGACGACCGGATCGATCGTCACCGCACTTCCGGCGCTCGAAGCTTCGGTCGCCGCGCTTTCGAGCGGAGTCAGCTTCATGTGGCAGATCGGGCATTCGCCGGGGTGGTCCTGGATCACCTGCGGGTGCATGCCGCAGGTCCAGAGCTGCACCGGAGCAGCCGGATCGTCGGCAGCCTGCACGGTCGTCACGTCCAGTGGGGAAGGCAGTCCGCGATCGCAGGGCACGGACGGGAACGGCGCCACCATCGCGACGAAGATCCACAGCAGGAAACGAAGGGTGAAGCGGTGAGCAGGGGATTTCATCGCGATTTCTCCGCGACCGCCGCGGCAGGTGCCGCAACGGGAACTGCGCCGGTGCTCGAAGCGGTGGCCACGGCTGCTGACGCAAACCGAAGCGGCGGCGTGCCGGTGAACGTTTCGAGATCGGCGCCGGCAATCTCCTCGATCGCCGAAAGCTGCTTTTCGCGCGCGACCGAGGCTTCGGCAATTTCGGCGCGCACGTCGAGCGCCATCGTCCTGGCTTCGACGATGTCCGACAGCGTCCCCGCACCACTGCGGTAACCGCTCTCGGCAGCGTCGACGGCGACGCCTGCCAGCGGCAGGATGCGCTGTTCGAGATGTTCGCGCGCGCGCCCGTCGTCGCGCGCAGCGACCAGCGCGGCAGCCATCTCTGCGCGCTTGTCGCGCGCGGTCTGCATGGCGCGCGCTTCGGCGCCGCGGCGCAGCGCCTTGGCCGCTGCGATGCCGGAGCGGATTTCGATGAAGCTCGTCGGCAGCACCACCGCCGCACCGACGGCTTGGCTCACGCCGCCGGCGATCGACAGCACCGGATTGACGTCGGGAACCCACTGGAGCTTCGCGAGATCCTCGGACCCCTGGCGGCTCTTCGCGTCGGCTTCCATCTGGCGCGTCTCGGGTCCCTGTGCTGCTGCGGCGACGAGCACGGACGGATCGGCGGGAAGCGGGCGAGCGTCGGGAAGGCGGCGCGGGCTCTGGAGACGATCGGCATCCGCGATGTCCACGAGCGCCGCGAGCATCTGCCTCGCCTCTTCTGCAGCGGCGAGCGCCTTGCGCAGCTCATCGTCGCTTCGTGCAGCCGCGATCTGCGCAGCAGCGGCGCCTTTCTGCGAGGCGCCCGTCGTCAGCTCCGCCTCGGCGGCCGAAGTCTGCACCGATGCGAGGGCCTGGCGCTCGACGGCGATGCGCTCGTTCTCGGCGGCCAGTGCGAAGTCGAGCCACGCGTCGAGCACGCGTCGCTGCACGGAAAATTTCGCGGCGCGGAATTTCTCGCCGCTGGAGCGCGCTTCGGCCAGAGCCGAGCGTCCGGCAGCCATCGTCTTGCCTGGAAACGAAAGGTTTTCCATCGAGTCGAACGCAGCGTTGAACGTCATGCGATCGAACGTCTTCACCTTGTCGTCGGAGAACGTGTACGAATAGCCGAGCGACAGGTTGCTGTTGGGCCACGCCGACGCGCCGGTGACGCGCTCGACGGCGGCTTTCCATTCGAACCACGCTGCGCGCACTTCGCCGTTGGCAACGAGAGCGCGTCGCAGCAGGCCTCTCCAGTCGTCGCCGTCGCGCGGCACCGGAAGGTCCGCCTCGGCAACGGGGTGTTCGAGCGCGGCGCCTTCGGCCTCGAGCGCAGCTTTTTCGTCGTCGAGGCCGCGCGGCGTGAGCGCGCAGCCCGAGGCGGCGAGCGCGAACGAGATCGCCAGTATCGCGACCGCCGTCCGTCGAGCCGGCGATCCGGCGCGGCGCCGCTCGGCTTTTTCCAATTCCGGTTTCTGTTTCTGAGAACCAGCCATCGAATGTCTCCTCGCGCCGTTTCCCGCGTCGAGGCGCCAGCGAAGCTGGGGCCGGACCGGCAGGAAACAGGCGGGCGGTGCAGACCGGCATCGGTGCCGGCGTTGCCACGCGAACGCGTGCAGGACTGCGCGCTGCCGTGGTCGGCGGCAGAGCGGAAATCCGTTCAGCTAAGCGGAAGGCACCCGGAGATCAGATGGTCCAGGAACAGAGAAGACTGCGCGACGTGCAGGCGGCTGCGGATGGCGGCGAAGCTGTCGGCATGCCGGATTGCCAGCTTCGCTGCGGCGTAGAGACAGATGCCGGCATCAGGCTCGCGTGCGGCGAATGCGCGGGCGCGGCCAGAGGCAGGAGTACCGGCACTACCGGCGCCTTGCTGTCTGCTTCGATGGTACAGCGACACGTCGAGCGCATCGCATCCCTGGTCCGGCATTCCTTCGCTGCGGGACTCGACGGATTGCAGCAATCGCAGCGGGACGCCGCCATGGCCGCGCTCTTCATCGGGCATTCGGCGGCCGCCAGCGCCGGAAACGAACCGGCCAGAGCGGCGACGAGCAGGATGGCAAGACCGCGGCGAAGCATCGCGTCCTCAACATGCACACGATCGGGTGGGCTTACAAGCGAAAAGAACAGCAACGACGGCCGATTGCGGTGTCCCACGTCCATTCGCGCGATTGCGCGGCAAATTCCCCGGATTCGGTCAGTGCGACGGTCCCCCTCCGGTTGCGATCAACGTGCCTCACACGACCAGGGACAGCAGGCACCAGAAGAGGAACCACGCGGCGCCGAGCCGCCTGTGCCGTCCGATATCGTAGCGACGCGCGAGTTGCGCGAGAGTGGCCGAGCCCGTTGCCGAGATGTCGTCGGCGCCGTGGTCGCGAAGAAGATCTTCGAGGATCGGACCGACGACGGCGGATTTCTGCGGGGTCTGCGTGGAAACGCGCCGCGGCCATATTCTCCGGCGCGGCTGTATTGCGTCAACGGCGGCAAGCCTGCCAGAGTCCGGATCGAGCGGCACCGGCTTGCGGGGGAATTGTTGGGGATCCGTGATATTCGAAAGATCGATTTCCCGGGCGCCGTGCCCGGACGATTCTGCTGCCCAAGGAGGCCCTGAGCAATGTTCAACCATTCCGGAACGCGTCATCACTTCCGTTTCCATGCGCCGCACGCGCACCTGTCCTCGGTGTTCGGCGACGACTGGTTCGGATCGAAGGCAGAAAGCTTCGCGCGCTTCTTCGGAACCCCGACGTTCCTGATCGCACAGACGGGGATCGTCGCACTGTGGATCATCGTCAATGCCGTCGGCTTGACCAGCTTCGACATCTACCCGTTCATCCTGCTGAACCTTGCGTTCAGCACCCAGGCTGCATACGCCGCGCCACTGATCCTGCTGGCGCAGGCGCGCCAGGCCGATCGTGACAAGGCCCATTCCGACGCCGATGCGCAGCACCGCGAAGACCTGGCCAAGGCCAGCCTGGAGCGGCAGATCCTGGCGGAAAAGCAGGCCGAGCAGATGCTCCAGCTTCTCCAGCAGAACACGCAGCTGACGCAGCTCACCCAGGAGCTGGCCAAGCGCATCGAAGAGCTGACCGACTCCATCCACCGAAAGATCGTCGCCGCCTGAGCTGCTGCGGCCACAGCGGTGCTGCCGGCTTGGGGGCGCCGCTGTGGGCACCGCCACATCATGATCGTGGATGCGGGCGCAAAACCTTGCTGCGCCCGCGCCCCGCGTTCACACTCGCGCCCGTCCGGCCTGCGCAGCCAGGCCCGCGCTCCCGCCGTTGCGGATGAGCGAGTTCCACCAGGAAGAAGAGGAGAGAACGATGACCCATGAAGGCGCGATCCGTCTTTTCGCCAAGACCCTGAAAAACGTCGAGCAGTGGATGAACAAGGCCGCCGAGCACGCGAGCGAGAAATCGTTCGACGTCAACGTGCTGGTCGATGCGCGACTTGCACCCGATGCGTTCCCGTTCGTCCGGCAGGTACAGTCCGCCTGTGACCAGGCCAAGTACGCCGCCGCGTATCTCGGCGGCCATCCCGCGCCGTCGCATGCGGACACCGAGCGCACGTTCGATGAGCTGAAGCAGCGCATCGCCAAGTGCGTCGCGTTCCTCGACAGCGTTCCGGCCAAGGACCTGGCCGGCGGCGGCGAGCGCAAGGTGTCGCCGCCGTGGCTCGGCGGCGGCTGGCTCAAGGGCGACGAGTACCTCGAAGAAGTGGCGATCCCGAACTTCTTCTTCCACGCGACGATGGCGTACGCGATCCTGCGCCACAACGGCGTGGCGCTCGGCAAGATGGACTACATCGGCACGATTCCCGTCAAGCAGGCGTGAGTTCGCGCGTGGGGTCAGGCACCAGCCGAATATTGGAGCAGCAGCATCCGCATTGACCGCTGGTGCCGCACTGCACGCCTGGTGCCTGACCCCTTTCAGCCGACGGTCACGGGTAGCGATTCGATTCCGCTGATGAAGTTGGAGGGGCGCCGCGGTGGCGCAGCTTCGCTCGCCGGACGGATGTCGGGCAGGCGCCGCACGGCTTCCTCGAAGAAAACGTTCAACTCCAGGCGGGCCAGGCTGGCGCCGAGGCAGTAATGGGCGCCGAAGCCGAACGCGAGGTGCTCGTTCGGCGTGCGGCGAATGTCGAAGTTGTCCGGGTCGGCAAACACCGACGGATCGCGGTTGGCCGCCGGATAGAGCAGCAGCAGCTTGTCACCTTCGCGAAGCTTGCGGCCGCGAAGCTCCGCATCGCGCGTCAGCGTGCGATTCATGTTCTTGATCGGCGTCACCCAGCGCAGCATTTCCTCGACCGCCGTCGCAACCCGGCGTACGTCTTCGCCGAGCCAGCGCCACGCGTCGGGCCTGGCGAGCAGCTCGAACATGCCGCCGCTCAGCACGTGCCGCGTCGTCTCGTCGCCGCCGATGAGGATCAGCAGCGCCTCGGCGACGATTTCGGCGTCCTCGAGCTTTTCGCCGTCGATCTCGGCGTGCGAGAGGATGCTGAACAGGTCGGGCTCGGGCGCGCGCGAGCGGCGGTCGTGCAGCACGCGGTAGGAGTGCTCGAGGAACGCCGAGAATGCCGCCTCGGCGCGCGCGAAGACTTCCGGATCGGTGGTTCCGCTGCCGCGCACCATGTCGTCCGACCAGCGCAGCACGTCTTCGTAATGCTCGGGCTCGACGCCGAGCATGTCGCCGATCACGATCAGCGGTAGCCACGCCGCGACGTCGCCGACGAAGTCGAAATGTCCGAGCGAGCGCGCCTTGTCGAGAAGGCCTGCGCAGATCTGCCGGATGCGCGGTTCCCTCTCATGGACGCGCCGTACGGTGAATCCCTTGTTGACGAGCCCGCGCCGCTTGCGGTGCAGCGGATCGTCGGTGTTGATCATGAACGGAAACGCCGGCGCGTCGGGACGATTGCCGTGCCCGTTGCAGAACGTTTTCGTGTCGCGGGATACCGCCAGAACGTCGTCGTAGCGCGTGATGCCCCAGACTTTGCCGGCCTCGTCCCAGAACACCGGGTCGTGCTCGCGCAGCCATGCGAGCTCGGCGTGGGGCTCGCGCGCCCAGAAATCGCCGTCGAGCAGGCGGATCTCGCGCGGGTTCATTGTGGTGTCGCCCGTTGCGGCAGCGGATTCACTTCTTCTCCCCGTCTCGTCCGAGCGGCAGCGAGGTGCGGTACTTGACCTGTTTCAGCGCGAAGCTCGATTTGACGCTGGCGACGCCGGGAATGCGCGTGAGGTGATCGAGCAGGAAGCGCTCGAACGCGGCGACGTCGGGAACGACGACGCGCACGAGATAGTCGGCGTCGCCCGTCATCAGGTAGCACTCCAGGACTTCGGGGCGCGCAAGGATGCGGCTTTCGAAGGTTTCCAGTCCCTTCTCGGCTTGGCGCTCCAGGCTCACCTGCACGAAGACGCTGACGCCGAGCCCCACGGCAACGGGGTCGAGCAGCGCGACGTAGCGGCGCACGACGGCGCGTTCCTCGAGCTCGCGCACGCGGCGCAGGCACGGGCTCGGCGACAGGCCGACGCGCGAAGCCAGCTCGACGTTCGAGATGCGCGCATCGTCCTGGAGAACCTCGAGGATGCGGCGGTCGATCTCGTCGAGGGTCCGTGGAGCCGGGGGGCCGACGTCGCTCGTCACGGCGGCAATCTGCTGGTCCTGCCGAGCCCGCGCAAGCAGCGCTCGGCATCCGCCGGTCGCCGGACTTGTCGCCGCGCCCGGGCACGGCCATAACGGCGCCGCATTCGAGTGGCCCCGCGCCCGTCGCGGCGCTCGAAACACCGACCCCAAGACCGCCGCAAGACAGCCGGCAAGACAATCGGAGGGAGAAAGACAACGATGGAGCTGGTACTTCGCAAGGGCGCCTTCGACGGCGAGACCCATATCGTCACGGGCGCCGCCCAGGGGATCGGCAACCGGGTGGCTGCGGTCCTTGCGGCACACGGCGCGCGGGTTGCACTGGTGGACCTCGACCGCGGTCGCCTCGAGGAAGCCCGCGCCGAAATGAAGCCTTACGCGGGCGTCGAGCCGCTGGTCGTTGCCGCGAACGTCGCCAAGGAAGACGACGTCCGGAAGGCGGTCGCATCGGTGATGGAAGCGAGCGGCCAGATCAACGGGCTCGTCAACGTGGCCGGCATCACGCGCGACGCGCGCATCTTCAAGAAGGACTTCGCCGATTTCCAGGCGGTGCTGGCCGTGCACCTGCACGGCACGTTCCTGTTTACGCGCGAAGTCGCGTTCCAGGACTGGCACCCGCGCTTCAAGGCGAACGACAACAAGCCGCTTCGCGACGGGCAGAACCGCTTCATCGTCAACTTCTCGTCGGTCAGCGCGCGCAACGGCAATATCGGCCAGATCGATTACACCGCCGCCAAGGGCGCGATCGAGTCGATGACGAAGACGACGGCGCGCGAGTTCGCGCCGTACGGGGCCCGCGTCAACGCGATCGCCCCCGGGCCCGTCAACACGCCGATGCTGGCAGGGGTGCCGGCCGAAGGCATCGAAGCCATGTCGCGCGCAACGCTGATCGGGCGAGTCTGCGAGCCCGTCGAGATGGCAAGGACGGTGGCGGCGATGGCCGATCCCAAGCTCTTCGCGTACGTCACCGGAATCGTGCTGCAGGCCAACGGAGGTCTTCGCCTCGAGTAACGCGATGGTTCTCCTGTTCGTCCCCGACCAGCAGCTCGTCGTCGCCGCGTGGATCGCGATCACCGTCGTCATCCTCGGGTTCGGACTGCTCGAGCGCCGCATTTTCGGACCGGCCCTCGAGAGCGCCGGCCAGCTGTGGCAGGTGTTCTGGGTCGGCGTCGCGCTGCTGCTCTGCACGCTGCAGCTATGGCACGCGTTCGCGCCGATCGACGATCGCACTCGAATGGCAGCAGCGGCCGTCGCGGCGGCCGGTTGGCTCGCGGCCGGCCTGGCGCCGTGGCGCGCAATCTTTCGATCGCTTCCCCGCAGCCTGCCGGGCATCGCCGCGTCGCTGGCCTGCGCGTTGTGGCTTTCGAACCAGTGTCTTGGCGGCCCTCGCTTCGGCGATACCGGTCTCTACCTGATCCCGTCGGTGCACTGGGCCGAGAGCTACGCGGTGGTTCCGGGCATCGCGAACCTGTTCGTGCCGCTCGGATACAACATTTCGTATTTCCTGTTCGGCGCGCTGATCGACACCGGGCCTTTCTCGCACCGCATCTACCCGATCATCAACAGCTCGATCCTCGT